>NZ_CATNHG010000045.1:0-282 GCF_950097965.1 Bacillus sp. T2.9-1 | reverse complement strand
TCACCGTGTTTCCTTTATCTCAGGAAAGGTCGCTCCATCCCACACGCCCCTAAACGGGTACCTTGCGCTTTTCTATTTGTCTAGCTCCAGGCACCCAGGGGCAGATGGGCTTCGCGCCCGTTCCCTACGATAAGTCAACATCGGCTCACTAACGTTCACCGTGTTTCCTTTATCTCAGGAAAGGTCGCTCCATCCCACACGCCCCTAAACGGGAACCCTGCGCTTTTCTATGATATTTCTTTTGGTTGTGGTAAAATAATGCATAGTTGGAGGGTGAATGAT
>NZ_CATNHG010000044.1:0-289 GCF_950097965.1 Bacillus sp. T2.9-1 | reverse complement strand
GTATGAGTAAAATGTTTGTGGGAGAATAAATATCCTTTTTGTCTAGTTGGGGGACGAGTCCCCCAACTAGACAAAAAGGCCACCAAGCGAGAGCGCGGTAGCTGGAAAAAATTAAGCATTAAAAAAGAGAGCTTCCTTTTGTAAAGTAGAATTTGGCGAACACTACGAAAAGGAGAGGCTCTCATGAATCAATGTAACACAAAAATGCCATCATTAAAAGAATTGGAAAAAACTTTATTTCGAACACTACAAATGACGTTTCAAGAAATTCTTGTTCAAACATTAGAAA
>NZ_CATNHG010000043.1:0-360 GCF_950097965.1 Bacillus sp. T2.9-1 | reverse complement strand
TACTGTTGTTTGTATTGAGGTTCTTCTTGTTCGATTTGTTGAACACGTGGTTCAATGCTGTCTACAACGGATTGGGTTTGCTTAGCTGCATCTTGGTAAAGTTGCTTAGCTTGTTGATTATCTGTACCAAGAGCAAATGTTTCAAAACTTGCTTGAGCACTTTTCAATCCTGCTAGAGCTGTTTTAACGTCATTTATTACTGTCATGATAATTTCCTCCTTGAATTTTTTTTTACCTGAATTATTCATAAAAACTTATTGACAAGCTATTGAATGCTTATTTATCACGTAGCACAGCTGAATTGTCATTCATCAAATAAATGAAAAAAGAATCCATTTCTGTTAGAGTTTAAGTAACCAC
>NZ_CATNHG010000042.1:0-388 GCF_950097965.1 Bacillus sp. T2.9-1 | reverse complement strand
TTTTTAATGCTTAATTTTTTCCAGCTACCGCGCTCTCGCTTGGTGGCCTTTTTGTCTAGTTGGGGGACTCGTCCCCCAACTAGACAAAAAGGATATTTATTCTCCCACAAACATTTTACTCATACAAGATATTGTATGGTATGTCTATAGTGAAAATAGTGATACTATACTCACTATAGATTTCAGAAAATATATAGAATGTAAAAATACAATGATGTTAGATGTATTAAAATGTTGGGTATCGAATTTCTTATTGGATTATGAGAGTATAAAATATTTTGTGTAAATGAAAATTTCCATGTAAAAAGGAAGACCTTCTCTTGGTAGAATTAAGTCACCACAACCAATCCTAGAAAAGAGGTCTTCCCTATGAATCAGTTTACAACAG
>NZ_CATNHG010000041.1:0-412 GCF_950097965.1 Bacillus sp. T2.9-1 | reverse complement strand
CCCCCCCCCCCCCCCCCCCCCCCCCCCCCCCCCCCCCCCCCCCCCCCCCCCCCCCCCCCCCCCCCCCCCCCCCCCCCCCCCCCCCCCCCCCCCCCCCCCCCCCCCCCCCCCCCCCCCCCCCCCCCCCCTTTTTAATGATACGGCGACCACCGAGATCTACACCTCTAACGTCGTCGGCAGCGTCAGTTGTGTATAAGAGACAGCCTTTACATCGACTATTTTACACACCAGAAAAAAAGATGTCAAGAAAATATCTTTACAAATTGAAAAGCGGAGGGTGCCCGTTTAGGGGCGTGTGGGGTGGAGCGATGATTCCTGAGATATAGGAAACACAGTGAACGGCAGTGAACTGATGTTGACTTATCGTAGGGTAGCATCGGGAAGCCCATCAGCCCCTGGGCACCCGGAGCTG
>NZ_CATNHG010000040.1:0-480 GCF_950097965.1 Bacillus sp. T2.9-1 | reverse complement strand
TGTTGTAAACTGATTCATAGGGAAGACCTCTTTTCTAGGATTGGTTGTGGTGACTTAATTCTACCAAGAGAAGGTCTTCCTTTTTACATGGAAATTTTCATTTACACAAAATATTTTATACTCTCAAAATTAATAAGAAAGGACTAATTTTCTCAATATTCTAAATTCAATATGTTTTTACTATTATTTTTGTTCATAATAAATCTCAAGGAACTGCTTATATTCTTTCAAGATTCTTTAAGAAGTATCCATTCAGCAAAACGACTGACTATTAATTTCTGAATGTTGTTGTACACGAAATGGGAAATATTATAAATTCAGAGGATAAAACACTATTTAAAAATAACTCTATCTTGGACTAACCTAAAATAGTGAGACAATATAAAACACCTCCAAAATGGCAATACTTGAGATAAGTATTGTGACATTATTCGGAGGTGTTTTTGCGTGGGCAAAAAAACTGTATATACAAAAGAGATT
>NZ_CATNHG010000039.1:0-555 GCF_950097965.1 Bacillus sp. T2.9-1 | reverse complement strand
CCAAAGCATATCGGTGTTAATCCCGTCCTTCATCGGCTCCTAGTGCCAAGGCATCCACCGTGCGCCCTTTCTAACTTAACTTAGTTTCGACCAAAGATAAGCGGCGTATCTCTTCGTCAGCTTCCTTGACCTACTTGCTTCTCTTTGCTCTCAAATCTTTGAAAGAGTATTCGATTGATACGATTACTTTTCAAAGAAGTAATTCTCTAAAATAGAGAACCTAAGATGGCGATTACTCGGTTTCTTTCTTGTTTTTACTATTCATAATCTAGTTTTCAAGGAACAATTTCGGCTAAAGATAAACTTCGCATCTCTTCGTCAGCTTCTTCGCTCCGCTCCTCATGTACTGTTGTACGCTCCGGTGCTCGCGCGTTTGCTTCCTTGATCTACTCGTTTCTCTTTACCCTCAAACTTATTACTGTTTTTGAGGAATTGCTCCCTCAAAACTGAACAACAAATCGTCAACAATCTTTGATGGAATGTACATTCCATTTTCCTTAGAAAGGAGGTGATCCAGCCGCACCTTCCGATACGGCTACCTTGTTACGACTTCAC
>NZ_CATNHG010000038.1:0-605 GCF_950097965.1 Bacillus sp. T2.9-1 | reverse complement strand
CTCTGCTCCTCACGTACTAGCGTACGCTCCGGTGCTCGCTCGGTCGCTTCCTTGACCTACTTGCTTCTCTTTGCTCTCAAATCTTTGAAAGGGTATTCGATTGATACGATTACTTTTCAAAGAAATAATTCTCTAAAATAGAGAATCTAAGATGGCGATTACTCGGTTTATCTTGGTTACTTCTATTTAATGATTTAGTTTTCAAAGAACAATTTTGGTGGAGCTTAGCGGGATCGAACCGCTGACCTCCTGCGTGCAAGGCAGGCGCTCTCCCAGCTGAGCTAAAGCCCCAAAAAAGGTATTTAATTTAAAATGGTGGGCCTAAATGGACTCGAACCATCGACCTCACGCTTATCAGGCGTGCGCTCTAACCAGCTGAGCTATAGGCCCATTTTATGTTCGATAAAGTAAATAGGTTCTTGCTTTATCTATTTTTCAAGGGAATTGCTCCCTCAAAACTGAACAACAAATCGTCAACAATCTTTGATGGAATGTACATTCCATTTTCCTTAGAAAGGAGGTGATCCAGCCGCACCTTCCGATACGGCTACCTTGTTACGACTTCACCCCAATCATCTATCCCACCTTAGGCGGCTGGCTCCAAA
>NZ_CATNHG010000037.1:0-675 GCF_950097965.1 Bacillus sp. T2.9-1 | reverse complement strand
TACTTACAGCTCCCCAAAGCATATCGGTGTTAATCCCGTCCTTCATCGGCTCCTAGTGCCAAGGCATCCACCGTGCGCCCTTTCTAACTTAACTTAGTTTCGACCAAAGATAAGCGGCGTATCTCTTCGTCAGCTTCCTTACTCTGCTCCTCACGTACTAGCGTACGCTCCGGTGCTCGCTCGGTCGCTTCCTTGATCTACTTGCTTCTCTTTGCTCTCCATTCTTTGAAAGAGTATTCGATTGATACGATTACTTTTCAAAGAAGTAATTCTCTAAAATAGAGAATCTAAGATGGCGATTACTCGGTTTATCTTGGTTACTTCTATTTAATGATTTAGTTTTCAAAGAACAATTTCGGCTTATTTAAAAGCCTATTTTTGAGGAATTGCTCCCTCAAAACTGAACAACAAATCGTCAACAATCTTTGATGGAATGTGAATTCCATTTTCCTTAGAAAGGAGGTGATCCAGCCGCAGCTTCCGATACGGCTACCTTGTTACGACTTCACCCCAATCATCTATCCCACCTTAGGCGGCTGGCTCCAAATGGTTACCCCACCGACTTCGGGTGTTACAAACTCTCGTGGTGTGACGGGCGGTGTGTACAAGGCCCGGGAACGTATTCACCGCGGCATGCTGATCCGCGATTACTAGCGATTCCAGCTTCATGTAGGC
>NZ_CATNHG010000036.1:0-759 GCF_950097965.1 Bacillus sp. T2.9-1 | reverse complement strand
GGAAATCATTAATTCAGAAAAAGAAAAACAAGATCAAAAAGAATTAGATGAAAAGTTTGAAAAGATGCAGCAGCAAATTGACAAATTAACAACTGAATTAACAAAAGTAACAAAAAAGGAAATGGGAACAAACAGAAAGCAGTAGGTTTTTATCACAAGATAGCAAGGAGTACTAATAATCAAATTATTAAAGGTGCATTTACACAAGCTTCAGCCGACGAACAAAATTATGCAGTTTGATTTTTATATTTTATGAATGATCATTAATTTTGTAGAAGCCGGCAATCTCGTCGGTTTTTTTACTGAACATTTTGTGTCCGAAGCGCCGCCGATCAGTAGCGCTTCTTGTGTCTACTACGCATTATTTCTTGTTATGTATAATGAAAAATCTATTCAACAAATCGGGCGAAATAGTGGAAGAACTCTTTGTTTTTAAACGACTTTATTGTTATTTATTTTGAGATAAATGGGTACAGGATGAAGAAAGTTAAACAACTATTTTTTAACACCGTTCTACATTTTAGAACGGTGTTATCTGTGTTTAAAGTATTAAGATTCAACAACTTGATTGTAAATGAACAGATGTGCAAAATAGCACTTAAAATAAGCGCAAATTACCTCCTAAAGTGACACATAGTTAAGAGTGTCTCATAAGACTTGTCTCAAAAACGAGGTGAAATTTTGCAGAAAATCGGTTATGTACGCGTCAGTTCGACTAGCCAAAATCCTTCAAGGCAATTTCGGCAATTGAACGAAATT
>NZ_CATNHG010000035.1:0-83645 GCF_950097965.1 Bacillus sp. T2.9-1 | reverse complement strand
CAAGATGCACTTAAACAAACGAATAAGAAAATCAAAAAAATAATTCAAAGTCAACTTGAACAGTGGATCGCTGGCCTTCCTAATTATATCAAGGCTTATTTGCCGATATCACTCTGCGAAAGTTGAGATAGTAATTATATTGGAATACGAAAATGTTTTTTTTGACAAAATACCCCAATAATTATTTTATATCTATTGATGCGCTGGCTTCTTCCCTCCTCTTTTTCTTTTGCACACACTTTTTCCATAAACTTCTATGTATGGTCCTGCCACCTCTCCTCCGTCTTATATACTTCCTCTATTTAATACGAATATTATAGAGAAAGGTTTCATTATTTTTACACCGTATTCAAGCAACTTGTTTTTAGTTAACTAACTAATTAGATGTATCGCTATTGTTCGTACCGTAATTTGTCACCATAAATGAACTATTCCTTTGGGATATAGATTGTTTTTAAGCTTTTTTCTTGTATATATACTGAAATAAAAAGATAATTAAAGAGGAGACTTATAAATATTTTTTAGGAGGATTGTACGTTGAACATACATATTAGCAAAGCTGCTTTAACTTGGTTTAAAGAAGAAGTAGGGTTAGATACGGGAAGTTATGTGCGCTTTTATCCAATGATTTACGGAAATAGTCCCGTTCAAGAAAACTTGGCTTTTCCATCGAGGCACCTGTTGATGCAATAGCAAGTAGTGAAGCAGAAGGAATTCATTTTTACGTAGAGGAAACAGATGTTTGGTACTTTAATGGGCACGACTTATATGTAGAATTTAATGAAGCAATGGATGAAGTGGAATATCAATATAAATTACCAAAATAAAAGGTTGAAATATATATAACCGCCGATAAACTGGCGGTTATATGGAATTTACATATTAGATGATACAATTTCGTTTTACTAATTAATTTTTTTAAGTTCTTCTATCAATCTATCATTTGTAATCTCGTCAGAATGATGTAAAGTGATATTTGCTCCTAGACTATTAAAAGCTGCTACTGCATTGTCGTATCCTCGTTCTATATGTTCAATCCCAGTAATCGTTGTTGTTCCTTCTGCGATGACACCTGCAAGAATAAGGCATATTCCTGCGCGGACATCGGAAGCATTAACTAATGCTCCATGTAAATTTGATTTCCCTTTAATATGTGCAACACCATTTGTTACCTCTATACTAGCTCCCATTTTATTCAACTGATATACATGATTAAATCGATTCGGATAAACCGTTTCCCGAAGCGCACTTTTCCCACTCGCTTGTGTTAGCAATACGGTTAAAGGCTGCTGCAAATCCGTAGGAAATCCTGGAAACATAGCGGTTCTTACTCTTGTCGCTCTAATACGACCATCTAAAAAGGATGTAATATTATTTTCTTTTATTTCAATGCCTACACCAATCTCTTTTAATTTCGTTATACAGGAAGTAAGATGTTCTGGAATAATATCTTTTACTGTAATCGTGCCTCCCGTAATCCCAGAAGAAATCAGAAATGCTCCTGCAATAAGGCGGTCAGGAATAACGCTGTAGGTACAGCCATTTAATTGCTTAACACCTTTAATTTTGATTGTATCTGTACCTGCACCGATGATTTTTGCACCCATTTGATTTAAAAATAACGCTGTATCTGTTACTTCAGGATCTCTTGCGGCATTTAATAGAATAGTTTCCCCTTCTGCTAATACGGCTGCTAGCATACTATTAATTGTCGCCCCTGAAGTAATTGTATCAAAATAGATTGTTGCACCTTTTAACTTAGAAGCTTCTACTTCATAATAATCTTTATAAATAGTGAATGATGCTCCTAGTTTTTCTAATGACTTTATATGCTGATCAATAGGTCTGCTTACAAAATCATCTCCGCCTGGATATCCTAGTGATACTTTTTTAAATTTAGCGAGTAATGCTCCAATAAAATAATAGGCTGTTCTGAATTTACCAGATTTTTCAGGTTCAATTATTGTATTATTTATTTTAGTCGGGTCAATATGGACGTCTCCTAAACTATCTCGATTCATTACACATCCAATTTCATCTCCAATTTGACGAAGCACTCCAAAATCTGCGATGTTTGGGATGTTTTTTAAAATTACGGGTTCACTAGCTAAGCATGCTGCCGCAAGAATTGCGAGTGAGCTATTTTTCGAACCTGGTACTGTTAAGGAACCTTCTAGCTTAGAAGGTCCTTCTATGTTCATCCATCTCATTATGAATCTCCTATTCCTCTCATTCTAATCAATGTAAATCCGCAAAAATAATTTGCGTTCTTTTCTTTTTTATCTCTTGAATTGTTTTTTCCGGGGCACCTAGATCTGTGATAAGAATATCTATATCCTCCATTGGTATGGATTGCATAAACATTTCAAGCCCTATTTTTTCATGGGGTGCAAGGCATACTACTTTTTGGGCAACACTTGATACTGTTTGGGCAAATGCTGCGGCTTCAGGAGTCGACGTACTAATTCCTTTCGCATTAACTCCTCCTCCTGTTAAAAAACAAATATCTAAAGAGAATTTACGCATCATTTCCATAGCAAGACAATCTATCATACTACCAAATGAATCCTCTCTTAATTTCCCTCCGATTAAATAGGAGCTAATATTTTCTCGTGCTCTAATATGTTCAGCAATTTTTAAGGAATTAGTGACAATTGTAAATGGGATATCCTTTGGCAAATATTTTATCATTCCATAATGAATACCTGCTCCTCCAAGAAAAACAGTATCATTTTTTTTTATATAGGAAGCTGCTAATTTCGATATAGCATTTTCATGTGGAGCACCTACTCCATATCTGATTGATTCTTTCTGTGGCATTGTTCGGACTTTAGGTGTTGGTCCATGAAGAATAGCACCACCATATGTTTTTTGAAGCAAGCCTTGTTCTTCCATAATCGTTAAGTCTCTTCTTATCGAATCAAGAGACATCTCAAATTGACTTGCTAAATCTTTGGCTATTACTTTGCCATCTGTTTCGATAATTTCTAAAATTCTTTTTCTTCTTTCCTCCGCTAACATATTCTTCCCTTTCTCAATAAGATATAAATTTATATTATTCCGTTTTATTAAGTATTGTCAATCTTATTTTTTCCTTTTCTTTCATTTTCATTCCGTATTATTCGTTTTTTGCACATACAGAACATTTGTTCTATTTTTTTAAAAGCATCCACTAGAATTTGCTAATACAAAAATGATTGCTGCATAAAAACAGCAATCATTTTTGTAATGTTTCCCACTATTAAAGGTCGATATCATATTCCATTCGCTTCGCAGTTTCTGTCATCAATTTAGTACCTACCAAACGCTTTCCAAGATGAAAAGACATATTTATTCCTGCGGAAATCCCTCCTGAAGTAATAATATTCCCTTCATCTACAAATTTAACGTTTTTCACTACATTTACTTCGGGATACTCGTTTTCCAACCTGTCTAGACTTGCCCAGTGTGTTGTTGCTTTTTTTCCATCTAACAAACCTGCTTTTGCTAACAATAATGCACCAGTACAAACAGACGTCATAAATTGTACCTCTTCCATTTGCTGTGATATCCAATGAATAACACTTTCCTTCTTTATTTCGCTCTCTCTTGCCCCAAGCCCTCCTGGAATAATTAAAATATTAAAGGTTGGCATCGTTTCGAAGCTAAAATCAGGGTGCACCTTCAAGCCATTTCTCGCATGTATCATTTGTCCGTTCTCTGAAATGGTATGCACAGAAAATGGTTTCGTCCCATCTTCACTTGTCGTGACAGAGAATACTTCAAATGGACCTGCAAAGTCTAGAACCTCCACATCATTAAATAGAAAAATGCCTACTTTCCACTGTTTATTTTCCATTTTACCCTCCCTAAATCTTTTCTTTCATCATTATAGCTAATAATCCCATTAAGAGGAGTAAATTCTAATAATAAACTTGATAACCTTCTTAATTTTTGAAAAAATAAAACTATCTAAAAGGAAGGCAGGCTATAGAATGAAACAACAAAAAAGAGTGAGAGATTACGGGTTGACAGTTGGTAGACTAGAAACGGGCAGTAATAATGCCATTACAGATGTTGAGGGTGTTACTGTTGGTCATGTTACATTAAGCAATGGTGATATACAGACAGGTGTAACGGCCATTTTGCCACATCAAGGAAATGTTTTTAAAGAAAAAGTAATCGCTGCAAGCCATGTGATTAATGGTTTCGGCAAAACGATGGGCACCATTCAAATCAATGAATTAGGGACAATTGAAACACCTATCCTCTTAACAAACACATTAAGCATTGGTACTACTGCTGATGCACTCATTGAATATATGCTAAATCAAAACGAGGAAATTGGCAGATCGACTGGAACCGTCAATCCGATTGTCTGTGAATGTAATGATATGTTCCTAAATGACGTAAGAGCACGAAACATTACAAAAGAACATGTTTTCGAGGCTATCGCTAATGCATCTATTGAATTTGAAGAAGGTTCTGTTGGTGCTGGGAGAGGAATGCTTTGTTATTCATTAAAAGGTGGAATTGGTACATCCTCTCGGTTAATGACAATGGAGCATAGGACATATACAATTGGTGTGTTCGCTCTAACTAATTTCGGGATATTAAGTGATTTAACAATAGCGGGGAATCCAATTGGGCAAGAACTAAAAGAATATCTTCTCCAGGCAAAGAATGACAAAGATCAAGGTTCTGTCATTATTATTGTTGCGACAGACCTTCCAGTGTCAGAGAGACAATTAAGCCGCATCATTAAGCGGGCTGTTTCTGGTCTTTCCCGTACTGGCTCCATCATAACAACAGGTAGTGGTGAAATCGTCATTGGTTTTTCAACAGCAACAAAAATACCTCACGAAAAGCCAGCTTCAAGCGTTCCTGTTTCGACAATCCATGAAGAAGATATTGATTTAGCTTTCAGAGCCGTTGGTGAGGCAACAGAAGAAGCAGTGCTCAACTCCTTAATCACTGCAACCCATGTAACTGGTCGAGAAGGAAATGAGCGTCCTGCCCTTAAAGATTTAATCGATAAATATGCAATTAGTCTTAACTAGTAAAAAACCAGACGCCTGTTTTCATACACCGCGTCTGGTTTTTCTTATTTATATTTTCCTTCAAAGATTGTTTCGACTAACGGACGACGATTGGAAGGTAGCTCACGTGCTTGAAAATCTTCTGGCAATGCATCCTTCTCTCCTTGATATCCAATGGCAATTGCTACTTGAACATTATACTCTTCTGGAATATTTAATACTTCTCGTGCTTTGTCCTTATCAAAGCCACCAATTGCATGTGTTTTTAATCCTTCTTTGATTGCCTGTAAAGATAAGAATCCCCATGCAGTTCCACTATCAAATGCATCCATCCGATTTTGGTTATCTGATATAAGCACCGCTAACACAGGCGCATTTTTGCACCACTCTAAGTTTCTTTCAAAAATAAATGAATAAAATAGTTCACGTTCTGCTTGGGTACGAGCAAGGATAAACCGCCATGGCTGCGAATTATTAGCAGATGGAGCCCAACGAGCAGCCTCGAAAACACGCATTAACACTTCTTCTGGCACTTCTTTTTTTAAAAAAGAACGGGGAGACCAACGATTGATAAAAATGGGATCAATCTCATGGTCTGGTTGACGTAATTGTTGTATTTCTTTTTCGTTCATTAATAATCATCCTCAAAAATTTTTTCAGTTCCCTTCCATTTTAATTTTTTCAAAATTACAAATCAACTAATTGATTTCCCTATTTAATAATTACATGCTCATTTTAACAGGGGTTAGTCTAAATAAGCAGTCTCCTCTGGATGATGTAAATGTTTAAAAGCTAAATAAATTTGTGATTCTGTATTTCTTGGTATGGATAGACGCGGAAGTTCATTTTCCGGAAAAAAAGCCACGGAACTTGTTTCCATTCCTTCTTTCGCCTCTCCACCTATAATCTCACATTGAATAAACATCTTATATACATGGTATGGAGAAGGTGGATGAGGATGGCACTTCTTGTCTATTACCCCAATTAACTTAACAGCTTTCACATCGAAACCTGATTCTTCCTGAACCTCTTTTACCGCAACTTCTGCCGGAGTTAACCCAATATCTCCCCATCCTCCTGGTAGCGCCCAGGACTGATCTGTTTTTTCTTTTACCATTAAAATTTTCTCGTCTTTAAAAACCACTGCTCGGATATCCACTTTTGGAGTAGCATAACCTGTTTCATTTGCAAAAAGTTCACGAATGATTGACGTATCAACTTTTGTATATTCCGACATCATTTCTATACTCATTTTTCTAATCTCTTCAAATCGTTCTAAATCATATATATCTTTTGAATACGTCAAGCCTGCTTGAGCTATCGCTTGAAGTTGCTTTGCCCACTGTAACCATTTTTGTTCCATACTATGCCTCCCTTTTTATATTTTAGACAATACCAATCATTTCCTTTAACAACCAAACAATTGTATAAAATAAGATGATGACTAATAAAGCTAGAACGAGCATAATCCATACGCCTCTTTTCCTTGCTGAAAAATAAAAATCACGATCCATATATTTATTCATTAATGGATTATACTGACAGACTTTATCCCATAGAGAAAAAAGCCATCCATACATCATAAAGCAAAAAGCGGTAAAAATTGTTAATTTTAGCCACAAGGGTGGGACGAGAATAATAGCCCATGTTGTACTATTGATTAACATAAAATAGCCATATAAATAACTTGAATTTCGAACCACAATTTTAATAAACAATTCGATCAAGCCATTAATTGGAGTACGCTTTTTAAAAATTCGTTTGGAGTTCCGGAAAAGTAATGGTTTTTTTCTTCTTATCACCACTGGCTTTTCTATTTGCGGCGAAGCCATAAAGATAAATTGAGTAATACTCGATTTTCTTTCTTGCTCCATTTCAATATGTATGTCGAGTGAACCTTTTTTCCCTATCGCTTTCAGACTTAATAGAATCGACAAAATAAGTACTGAAATAGAAATAACATAAACTGGAAGATGATAACCACTATCTATAATACGATACATCCATTGACTGCACCAATTAAAAACCAGAAACAAACAAAGTGTGATGATACTTTTTCGAAAAGTAGAGACAACTTTTCTGATTGGATATTTCAGAAATAGGAGGCACGCTTGTAAAGAACGAAAATAAACAAATAAGACGATAATCTCCTGCCAGCTTAACAAATAATAATTAAGCAAAAAAGGTAGAAGACAACTAAACCCTGCACATATGACAAGCAATTGTTGAAGAAAAGAATAAAGATAAGCCCTTCTTTTTAAGCCACTTAGCAATTCAGGCTTTTTCACCAAAAATACTTTGTCCGCTTCCACAATAAAGGTCCGTATATTTCCGCTCCATGAAAGAAGGTAAAGGAAGAAAAACGGGATGATAAAAGGAATGTTATCAAGCCATTCAGGTAATTCCTTCCACCATGAAAAATATACTGCTGTACAAAAAATAACTGCAGGAATAAGAATATATAAGACTACCGTCCAATCAGCCACAGAACGAAAAACCTGACTTTGAAACTTCCAATTTCTTATTACACGATCATAAAATAGCTGCCTACTTTTCATTCTTAGTACCTTCCGCTAGCACATGAAAGCAATCATACAAGGAGCCATCTGGCAATTGGCACTGTCTTCGTATATCCTCTAGCGTGCCTTTGGCAACGAGGTGTCCATCATGAATCATAAGAAATCGATCGCATATCTTTTCTGCTGTATCTAATACATGTGTAGACATCAGGATTCCAGCGCCACGCTTTCGTTCCGCTTCAATCGATCCTAGGAAAAGCTTCATCGCATTTGGATCAAGTCCCATAAATGGTTCATCAATAATATATAATAAAGGATTCGTTATCATCGCAAGAACGAGCATTGCTTTTTGCTGCATACCTTTTGAATATTTCGTTGGGTTTTCATGTGCATGTTTAGATAGCTTGTACTTATCCAATAACGTATTTGCCTTTTCCTTATAAGCTAGTTCTTCTAAACCTTCCATTGCCGCAACAAAATCAAGATGTTCCCATAAAGTTAATTCATCATAAAAAATCGGCCTTTCTGGTAAATAAGAATAAGTGATACCATCTTTGGATGAAATCTCTCCATCTAATTGGTCCATTAAACCAAGCAGACTTTTTATCGTTGTGCTTTTACCAGCCCCGTTTGGTCCTATTAAGCCAACCAACTCCCCTTTTTCAATTGCGAAATGAATGTCTTTGATGATGTCTTTCTTTTTTTCATAGCCAGCTGATTCTATCGCTACACGTAAAAGAGACATGTCCACACCCTCCCTCTCTTGTTACAAGTACATACGAGTGAAAAGAGGAAAAAGTTTCTATATTGAATAAGAAAGATGTATTTTTTCCCATATAGATACAACTTGCCAATAGTAATAAAGTGGAATGGTTATACAATAATATTATGCAATAGTTCGTGTTTGGAAAGAATTATATAAAAAAGTCCGTTGTTATTACCCGCGGTCTGAATACACTCATTTTCCATGGGCTATGGGCTTTGCCTGTGGGGTCTCACCTTTCTCGCTGATCCTACAGGAGTTTTTGTGTATTCAGACTGCTCAGTTCTTCCATAGAAATGAAGTTTTTCTATTTCCATAATCGTTTATAGAAAAACAATCTAAAGTTCTATTACTTCTTTTTCTGCAATATGATTCTCATAGAAAGTAGCATTAGCAGTATATACGTAAGGAACTAACCAAAGAAAGCCAATTCCGATGGAAAGGATACAAAGTAGTCCCCAGCCAATAAAGCTTAGACCTAACAAAAAGTACTTCCACTTGTATCCATCCATTCTTCTTCTACTTTCAGTAATTGCTTCAAAGATTCCAAACTCTGGATTATCCTTTAACAGTAACATCGTTTGGGAATAAGCTAACCCTTTAATAATTCCAGGAATAAGGAACAATAAGGACCATAAAAAGGTAAAAATGCCAATCATGATATTTGTGCCAATCAGCTTCACAGATAGTGCAACATTTGTATAAATGCTAAAAATTTGAGAAACTTGTGGATTTTCAGTACGTACTAAGCCAAGATAAAACCAAATAATGCCTACAGTTAAAGGAATATACAAAAGAGAGATGATAAAATTTCCAAATTCAGAGCCGACAGGAGAGTATTCCTGATAAAGCCAATTATGTATCCCACCACTAAATAAAATATCAACGATTGTTGTGAGAACCATACTAACAAAGAAATAAATGAAAGATATGAAGACACCTTTTCCCCAATATCCTCTCAGAGCTTGCCTTGCTTCTGTTTTAATTTGTTTTATTTTCATTTCTATTCCTCCTTATTCCAAATTAATGAAACCATCCTCCTGTCATTCCTAAATATAAATATGCGTAATATTCCCATTTATGAAAAGGAAAAAGGCTATGCTTAGCAAGAGAATAAAAAAGATAGATGCAGTTAGGTACATTACCTTTCTGCATCTATCTTTTTTTCTTTCATTTATACAGCTTGACTATCCATTTTCATAACCATTTTGCTTCCGATAAGCTTGACTAAATCTACCACTCGATTTGAATAGCCCCATTCATTGTCATACCATGCTAGTATTTTCACTTTATTGTGGCCGATAACCATTGTCGATAAAGCATCAATAGTTGCAGATTCGGTCGTTGTATTAAAATCAATAGAAACTAAAGGCTCCTCCGTAATAGCAAGAATACCTTTCAAATTCCCCGTTGATTCCTTCTCAAAGGCTCGATTAACTGATTCTCTCGTCACATTTTTTTCTAAATCAACGACTAAATCTACTAAAGAGACATTCTGTGTTGGCACTCTTAATGCCATTCCATGGAGTTTCCCTTCTAAGTGTGGAAGAATCTCTTTCAAAGCCTTTGCAGCACCTGTCGAAGTTGGAATAATATTTTGCCCACATGATCTTGCACGCCGTAAATCATTATGTGGATTATCTATATTGTTTTGATCATTTGTAAAGGAATGAATCGTTGTCATTAATCCATTCTTTATCGTAAAATGTTTATCTATAACCTTAGCAATTGGCCCTAAACAATTGGTTGTACAGGAGGCATTCGAAATAATATGGTGTTTATCCATATTTAATACCTCTTCATTCACTCCCATTACGATGGTTGCATCAGCATTTACCCCAGGAGCTGTAAGCACTACTTTTTTCGCGCCGGCATGTAAATGCATTGCTGCTTTATCTCTATTGTTAAATTTCCCCGTAGCTTCTACAACGATATCAATATCCAGTTCACGCCAAGGTAATCTTTCTGGATTGCGATTATTTACTAATAGAATCTCTTGACCATCTATTAGAATCGAATGATCCTTAGCTACTACTTTTCCAGGGAATTTCCCATGAATTGTGTCATACTTTGTTAAATGTGCTATCGTTTCAGAAGGATAACTGGCATTAATAGCAGTAATATGTATATTTTCATCATTAATAGCATTCCTAAGCACCATTCTTCCGATTCTCCCAAAGCCATTAATTGCTACTGATATTATCATATAATCCGCTCCTTTTTTAAATATGTTATACTAATAATCCTTAATCTTTAATAAGTATAACACACATAAAGTAAAATACATCTTATTTATTAAAATAAGATGTATCATTCTTTCTTATTTGGTTTTAAGAGTAGATAAACATTACTATCTCTTTAGTCAACAACGCACGATTGAAGTCACGAGGATTCTCGGCTAAAGCCTAAATCACTCGGTGTTGTAGCTTCTTTGGTATTTCGAACAAACCAAGATATAATAGTAGTGCTATCACGAATATTTTTATTTTTGATGTCTTTTAACAAATAATAGACACTCTCTTGATTAGAAAATGTTTCAAATCCTTTAAAAATAGATCCTATCTTATGATAATCCGTATTGGGGCATTCAATTAGTCCATCAGTGGTAAGGAAGATATGTGTTATTCCTTTTCTCAATTCTTTCACACCTAGATTATAAGTGGGCACATCTTGATGAAAGGTACTATTTTGTCCAATCCATTCATAGAAGCTTCGATGATTTTGCTGGTATTCTCCCAATTTTGAAAACTCTGGATGATTTAATGCGAGTATGCAGTCGCCAATTGATAACCACCATAAATAGTTTTTTTTTCGCACAACGATTAAACATGCAGTTTCTCCTTTAATCATTTTGCATTGCGCTAGAAATTCCTTGCTGGCGAAATGGTTTAAGAAAAAAGTAGTAATTTGTGGGAATACTTTATTTAGTGGCAATTGTAGAATTGTTTTTATCTCCTCTTTTTTTTCATCCATGCTTTTTATCACTAAATCTGCGCTTTGTGCTGTATCATGTGCATCTAAAAGGGTCGCTAATTCCCAATCATCTTGTTCGTTTATCCAGATTAAGCAGCCATCTTCATTTTTGTATTGACCTACAGAAGAATTTCCTCCAAATCTGCCTAATACTAGATTATTTTTTAGCTGAAGAATGTTAATCTCATCCACAAAATGTTTGTCACTACCTACCCATTTATATTCCATATAGTTCTTCCTCACATATAAAGCAACATATAGCCATTTCCCATTCCCCCTATGATAAAAATGGATAGAAAATCTAATGTCTCCTTGAAAGAATCAATAACCCTTTCGAAAAAATTTTTGATATGCAACTTTTTTACTCTTAACCACGAAAACCTTTCCCTGATACTCTTGATATTTTTTTAAAAAATCAGGCTTGCCCACTTCTTCAAAGTGTTTATTCCATTGAAACATTTTAAAGAAAATCTTAAAGGAAGGCTGATAATGTGCTTTTTCAATGCCTACCTTTTGCTTAATAAATCTTTTCATAATGCGATAGGTACGAATATAATAATTAGTATCCAAGAAAATAATGATATCCGCTTGTTGGAAACTGTTCTTTACCCATTCGTCATGATGAACTCCTTCGATAATCCATTTATCTGTTTGGACAATCCTATGTAATAATTTCTCTCGTTCCTCTTCGGTTCTTCTGCTATCTCCATTTTCCTTTCGCATCCAAACGACATTATCGAGTTCATAATATGGAATTTCTAGTTTCGTTGATAATTCCTTCGCTAATGTTGTTTTTCCACTACCAACAGAACCAATGATATGAACTTTAGCTGGAGCAGTTTTCACCATTCAACACCTCCCTATGATAGCCGATTATTATGCATGAGAGGTAAGTGGAAAAAGGATTGGTTCAAGGTTTTCAATCTTTCTCGCATGTCGAATAAATAAAACATCTGAACTCTCTGCAACTATATAATTTCCTTTGCTTTTTAAATCATCTGGTATAAAATGAAATATCACTTTATTCATCGTTTCCGTAAAAAGAGAGGAGAGAAGAGCTTCCATATTTACAATAGATGCACTAATCACATCATATATATGTAATTCATCCTCTATTTTTTCATAAATAACAATAACATCTTCTTTTTCAAAATAATAAGTGATTTCATGAAAAACTTCGATTAAATAAAAGAATAGCAAATGAGTATTCTGTTGTACTCCACAAATGGTAGAAACAGGAGCCCGCTTATCAGCAAGTCTTTTCATGAGACAAAAGTCCTCGCTATTATTTACATCTAACTTTCGAATAATGGAGGGATTCTCTTCTTTTATATGGAAATCAACAGTCAAGTCCATATGAAAGCTCCTTTCCTGCAACCTACCAAATCCAAATTTCGGATAAAAATCAAGAACAGATGAATTAGCAAATAAATAGATAAAATCATACTGGTGTTCATATTTCGAAATAATATGATTGATTAATTTAGCCGATAATCCTCTATTCCGGTAGTCTGGATGTGTCATGACAGTACCAAGCTGAAGTGCCTTATACGCTTTTTTATGAAGGATGATATCCATTTTATTAATCGAAACATTGGCTATCACTTTTTCACCATCTAAAAAGGAATAACAAATATAGTCATCATTCCAGCAACCAAGCTGATCCCATCTGGAAAAGTCGATTTGAAAAACTTGTTTAGCTAATTCTATAAAACTCTTTTTATATTGTATGTTTTCTTTATAATTCGATATTATTGAATAGGGGCTCATTTACTTTCTCTCTTTTATTATTTTTCTATGCTTAAAGATACCTTTCCACTATCTCGGAAAGACGCATCTGCTACTTTTTCTACTATCATTTGTCCATCTTTCACAAGGATAACCGATACACAGCAATTGTCATGATGGGGGAATCCTTCACTATTTAAGAGGGACTTCATCAAAAAGCCAATAGTGACACCATGTGAGAAGACTGCTATATTTCCACCAGTATCTTTATGTGCAGCTATGATATCATCAACTGCAGCTTTTGTTCGATTTATTAAATCAGTAAAAGATTCTCCATCTTGCACTTTACTTTCCACATCTTTAAAGGAAAAGAGTCTATCCAGAATATCACCATGCTCCGATATAATGTCTGCCTGTAGCATTGCTTCAAACATACCAAAATTCATTTCCTTTAATCGTACATCTTTTGTTAATTGAATTTTTCTCGTACCTAATGCATATTTAGCAGTATCTAAAACTCGCTGACTATCACTTGCATAAGCAGCTACAAAGGAAATATCTACTAAACCAGCTCCTACAGATTTCGCTTGCAGTATCCCATTTTCCGTTAAGGGAGAATCACAAAATCCTTGCATCCTTTTCTCAATATTATATTGGGTCTCTCCATGTCTTATAAAATATAATCTCAATTCGTTATCCATTTCAAACATCCTTTCTTTTTATTTTTCACAGGATAAAATCAAGAAAAGCGGAATTCTCTTCCGTCTTTCAAAATCTTCTTTTTGCTCAAAGTTCTCTTGCTTTGGCATACCTTCCCGTAAATCTGTTACTTTAAAGCCTGCTTCCTTTAACAGCCGAAAATATTCTTCGATTGTCCGATGATACTTAACTACATCTTCTCCTATCCATGGCTCTGTTCTTTCTCCCATTGAAAAATAATCATCCACAATCCAATTCGTTCTTTTTTTCGAGGAATCGGCGCTCTCAATTGTAGAAAGCAATAGTGGGTGTTGAACACTGAAGACAAATTTCCCATCTTCCTTTAACTGATTATAGATACCGTGAAAAATCGTATGTAAATCTTTTATATAATGAAATACTAAACGGGATACAACTATATCGACCTTGCTATTCATAAAATCCCAATCTTCCAGCTTAGAATGATAAACCGAAGCAGTTGTTCCATTTACATGCCGGGAAGCTTCGTCAAACATTCGCTTGGAGCCTTCCACTCCAATATAGCTTTCTGCACCTTTCCCTAAAAGCTCGAGTCCAAAGTTTGCATCTCCACACCCTAAATCTAGAATAGACTTTCCTTTCATTTCTTCCAATAGCTCATAAAAAATCGGCCTTTCTATACTGTTATTGGGACTCGAATCATGATTTCTTCTAGATCGGTAATTTTCAAAAAATTGCACATTATCGTATACAGAAGAACCTTTATATGCCATATATCCACCTACCAAATTTCGCGAATTTTTTTTACAATCAAATCTACTAAAATATCATATCCTTCTTCACCGAAATGAAGACCATCATTGTGTATGCCTTTTAATTTATTCTGATAACCTTTGAAAGATCTACATGTTTCTATCCTATTTTATACCATTGAAAAGGATTCGTCTTATTCTTATAAAAATAAAATAGGATTCTTGTTCCGTTTGAAATAATGATAAATAAAGGGAAATATATGCTATGATTTTATAATAATAACAATAAGTCGGATAACTTATTGATGCTAGGATATTTTGAACTTTCTTGGAGGTTTGGTTTTGAAAGAATTAAGATGGACTGTATCCCAAGATTTGCAGCACTATCCAAGTTTTTTTCATAATCATCGAGGAATACTGTTTCTTTTGCAGGTAGATTCATTCCCTGAAGTGCATGCTCAAATATCAATGAACATGGTTTGTTTACGCCAAGTTCGAAATTAAATGTCAGTTGATCAAAATATTCATATAAACCTGCGTTTTTTAAGACTCTCACAATAGATGGATCTGTATCTGATATAACGCCAATTTTATATTTTTTTTCAATCCTTCCATTGTCTTTTTGGCATCTCCATAGATAACATAATTGGCATCGTTATATACTAATCACAAGCAATTATTTCTGCATGTTGCTCAGATAATTTAATTTCAGGTAGCATTTTACCAATTATTTTATAAAAATTTATATATCTTTCAAGTTCCTCCACTTCCTTTTTGTATATTTCCGGTTTTAAACATTCATTTGCTTTTAAAAATGCTATATGAAGCTTTTCCTTTGGTATGGAATGAAGTAATTCTATATTTATAAATTCTAAAGCTTTTGCAGTTATTTTCCAATCACCAGTATAAGGACGAAAAATTGTCCAGCCAAGATCAAATAATATCCCGCGTAACGGTTTATTTATTATCATAGACAAACTCCTTGATAAAATAATAGGATACTAACTTCCCGCAACAATTACTAGTATTCCGTTTACTTCAAACGCAAATATTCTTATCTAATTTTAGAAAAACAACAAATTCAAATATTACAATTTTAAATCTGGTGAGAACTATCACAAAGGTTTCGAAAATCCTGTGCTCTCAGCTTTATATCCCATTTTTCTATAAAATTGGTGTGCATTTGCTCTTTCTTTACGATTTCCGCTATTTAAACCGATTCCAACTGCGCCGATTTTTTTCGCAAAACTTTCCACTTCATTTAATAATAGCTTTCCAATCCCTTTGTTTCGATAATTAGCGCCTACTACGAAGGCAATGACTCTAGCATAAATACCATCTTTATTGTATAGAATATCTGTATGAAATCCGATCATCCCAACCACTTTCATTTCATAGCAAGCTACTAAAGTATAATGATTGGGACTAGCTTCAATAGCATGTAATCGAATCCTCATTTGCTCAACGGTAGTCGTATAGCCAAGTTGATCCATCAATACAGCTAATTCCTTTATATCATTTAAAGTTGCTTCTCTTATCTCCATTCCCCTTTCCCCCTCATGATACATTTGACAGATAAAAGCTTTTTCAATCCATGAAATAAATTATTTGCTATACAAAAAGAAATACCGATAATTCACTTATCCTTTTCGCTCCTCTAAACGCTTTTCTGCATGTTGAAATCCCCATTTCATCATAATTGGCACACAAAACAAGATAAATAATAAACGGAATAACTGATAGGTTGTAATAATCGGCAAGTTAGCATGAACAGATTGTCCTAGTACTGCCATTTCCGCCATTCCTCCTGGCGCTAACCCAATAAATGCAGTTAATAAGGAGATATCGCTGTCTATGCTTATTAAAATATAACCAAGTAATAAAGAAAATAGAACAAGTAGAGTGGAAGTGACAGTGACAACACTTAAAAACTTTGCCTTATTTTCGATATTTCCGAATTTAATTTGTAATCCAAGATGAATGCCTATTAACGTTTGGGCAACACAGACTAAAGTAGTCGGAATTGCTGGCACATCTAACCCAGCAATGGATATCGTCGCAATAAAAAGCATCGGACCAATCATAAACGGTGCTGGAAACTTCCACTTTTTCACTAAGCTTGCGATAAGATAGCAACAGAAGAGGAGCAGAAAAATCATCCAATGATAGCTTACACTGCCTGTTGTAGTAGCTACTGATGAAGTTGCTTGATTTCCATATAAAATCGGGCTATAAACAAGGAGTGGAACGAGAATGATAACGGATAAGATACGGCTTATTTGAATAACTGTTACAACAGTTAAATCAATTCCTTTAATTTCAGAACTGATGGCAATCATTTGGGATAAACCACCAGGAATACTACCTGCAACAGTTGATTTTAAATTGCTGTGTGTTAACTTCGAAGTGATAAACGCAAGGATTAAACTAAAAGCAATCATGATAACAGTCATTAAAAGCATCGATGGTAAATGACTACCCATTTCTACTAATGTCTGTTTCGTGAATTGCTTTCCAATGAGGTATCCAATCACAAGGAGCCCGATATCTCGAAAAGAGAAAGGTAATTTAGGAGAATTTTTGGCAAGTCGAACATAAAGAATCGTACTGAACATGGGGCCAAGTAGCCAAGCAAGGGGAAGTTGGCATACTTGAAACACCCATCCTCCAAGTACAGCACTTAAACATAATAAAAGTAATGACATGATTTCGATCCCTTCTATAAAAATAAGTACTCTCATTATACTACTTATTTTCCCTTAAAATGAAGGACTACTTTCATTTTTTGATAATCATTAGTTGCCTTTATAGCTTATTTCCTTTACTTTTACTTTTTGCAGCACCCATTCTTGCTTATTCCAAGTCCACCAAGTTTCCAAGTAGCCAATGGTATCAACAGCAGCTAATCCACTTATCCGTTGTTTTCCCTTGATAGCAGTTTGATTATTTAGTCTAGTTACCTTTAACTCAGAAAATGGAGATAAGATTAACTCGGTCGGTTCATTTAATCTTCCTTTATGGTAAAGGCCAAGCTTTTCATAATGATGTCTGCGATCATATAAATCAAAAATATACATTTTTTCTTTATTTATCTTTAATTCTGCTTTATATGCATCCTTAAACTGGCTTTCTACTGATGCTAACTCTGGTTTTTGCAATTCTACTAATTTATTTCCTTGCAACTGAAAGAAATAAAAACTCTTCTCTGTTCCTCTTTCATTCGCAGATACAGATAGCAATAATTCTTTATGGTGATCATCATTTATATCCATTATATGTAATTTAGGATCAAAGCCACCTTCAACGGCTAACGTTGCAGTCTTATCTTTTTGAATAGAAACATCAAGAAATAATTCCTTAAAAAAATTACTATTTTCAGGTTGATCTGAAGCATCTCCCTTTAATTGAATCATTTCTTCTTGCCCATCACTTGTAATATCTGTTTTTTCTTCTAGGATAAGTTTATAGGTCTTCTCATCCTTCTCCATTGCATAAACACCAGTAATAGCAGTTAAAGTCATTAAAAAGAAAGCACTCAAAGCAACAAGTAATTCCCTTCTCATGCTAAAACCTCCTAACATCATAATAATTTTAGCATGTCCTTTTTTGGAAAAATCATGTAAGTAAGGAAAAGAATTTTTAAAAAATAACGGATAGTTGATTTTTTGATGCTGGATATGTGTATTGGTTTTGGATGGAGAGGCAGGAACGCTATTTTTCGCTTAACCCTAGTTAAAAGTGGTTTTCATTCCTTTGATGAACACCATTTTTCCCTTAGCTCTTACCGAAAGTGGTTTTGATTTCCCTGTTGAACATCATTCTTACCGTATCCTTCCCAACAAATTCTAGCTTTCATCACTTACTATATATCTCATAATCGCTCCCGCTCTATAATACAAGTATTTCAACAAATGAATGCCAATACACCAAACAAAAAAAGACTCCCAATCGCAAAGACACTTTGCAAATTGGGAATCTCTTTTATTAATTATGCTTCCTCTTGACTAGCTTTTTCTTCCCACAATTCGATAATCTTTCCTGCCTCTGTTTCATCGATAACAAAGGAGCCATTCGAATAGCGATCATTAAAGCGGAGCTCTGCAATTTTCACAGATTCTATCTCCCCTTTTTCTGTTTGTATGTAAACTGTATCTTTTGCTTTGACAACAGCCATACCAACAATTCGATGTGGGTTTGCTTTTAATTCACGAAGCATAATTAACCCACGTTTTGCTCTTCCAGAGAATTCAAATTCAGAAAGCTTCATTTTCTTGATAGAACCACGCTGTGTAATAATCACGATACTTTCTGTTTGCGGATTTGTAATTACCTTTCCAGCTACCACATAATCGTTGTCTTTTAGATTAATACCTTTGACACCTGCTGCTCTTGCTCCAACTATATTGATTTCTTCTTCATGGAATCGTAAAGAATAACCTATATGTGTGGCAATTAACACTTCTTTTTTGCCATTAGTAAGGTGAACATCAACTACTTTATCATCACCTTTAAGATTAATGGCTACTAGCGGTTTTGAATAGCGTTGTGCTCTATAATTAATCAATTCTGATTTCTTAGCCATTCCATTTTTCGTAAAGAAAAGCAGATATTGAGATTGTTCAAAATCCTTAATTGGCATAGCATTTATAATTGATTCGTCTCGGTCAATTGGAATAATATTAGAAACATGCTGTCCTAGATCCTTCCAGCGTATATCCGGTAATTCATGAACAGGTAAATATAAATAGTTTCCTTTATCTGTGAATAATAATACTACTTCTGTTGTGTTCACATCAATTTTAGAAAGAATTCTATCCGTATCCTTCATTCCGAAATCCTGGCCATTGCTTGCTGCGTAAGAACGTTGACTTGTTCGTTTAATATACCCATCCTTTGTGACAGTTACAATCACATCTTCACTCGCCACTAATACTTCAAGATTAATTTTGATTTCCTCAATTTCATCTTGAATCAATGTGCGTCTTTCACTAATAAAGCGTTTTTTTACGTCTTTTAGTTCCTTTTTAATAACAGAAAGCAATTTCTTTTCACTTGCTAGAATTGCGGTCCACTCTTCAATTTTTTCTGCTAATTCTGCAGCCTCTGCTTCTAATGCAGTTATATCTGTATTCGTTAAACGATATAGCTGTAATGAAACGATTGCTTCTGCTTGTGGCTCCGTAAATTGATAAGCAGCGATTAAGTTACTTTTCGCATCTCGTTTATCTTTAGATGCACGAATCGTTGCGATTACTTCATCCAATATCGATAGCGCCTTAATTAAACCATCAACAATATGTTGACGATCCTTGGCTTTTTGTAAGTCAAATTCTGTACGTCGTTTAATTGTTTCCTTTTGATGTTCAATATAGGCATCTAATAAAGCAATGATGCCCATTAGTTTCGGACGTTTGTTATGAATGGCAACCATATTAAAGCTATAAGTGATCTGCAAATCGGTGTTTTTAAATAAGAAATTTAAAATCCCGTTTGCATCTACTTCTTTCTTCAGCTCAATGACAATACGCAAGCCTGTTCGATCGGTTTCATCTCTAACCTCTGCAATTCCTTCTACTTTTCGATCTAATCGCAATTCATCAATTTTTTTAACGAGATTGCTCTTATTTAACTCATAAGGAACCTCCGTAATAACGATTTGCTGTTTGCCGCCTCGTAATGTTTCAATTTCCGTTTTCCCGCGGACAATAATTTTCCCTTTTCCAGTTTCATAGGCTTTTTTAATGCCTTCTACTCCTTGGATAATACCGCCTGTTGGAAAGTCCGGTCCTTTAATGTGCTTCATGATGTCTTCAACCGTACAATTTGGCGAATCCATTCGCTCAATCACACCATCAATTACTTCCCCTAAGTGATGGGGTGGTATATCTGTTGCATATCCAGCCGAGATACCTGTTGAACCATTCACTAATAGGTTTGGGAATTTTGCAGGCAGAACGGTCGGTTCGTTGGATGTATCATCAAAGTTTGGGATGAAATCAACGGTTCTTTTTTCAATATCACGCAGTAATTCAGCTGAAATAGCAGATAGCCTTGCCTCTGTATAACGCATTGCTGCTGGCGGATCACCGTCAATGCTTCCGTTATTTCCATGCATTTCAATTAAGACATTTCGAACCTTCCATTCTTGACTCATCCGCACCATGGCGTCATAGACAGAAGAATCTCCATGTGGATGATAGTTACCAATTACGTTACCGACTGTTTTGGCTGATTTCCGAAAATGTTTATCATGTGTATTACCTTCTACATGCATGGCATAAAGGATACGGCGCTGTACAGGCTTCAACCCATCCCTCGCATCAGGAAGTGCCCGCTCTTGAATGATGTATTTACTATACCGTCCAAAACGGTCACCGATAACATCTTCTAAGGGTAGATCACGATATTGTTCTAATGAACTCATGATGGACTTCCCTCCTCTGCAACCGTAATATTTTCATTTTCTAAAATGTTCCCTTCATCTTCTAATCCGAAGGCAACATTTGATTCAATCCATTTTCTACGTGGCTCTACTTTATCTCCCATTAATGTTGTTACACGACGCTCAGCCCGTGCAAGATCATCAATTTTCACCCGGATTAACGTTCTTGTTTCTGGATTCATTGTTGTTTCCCACAGTTGATCTGCATTCATCTCGCCTAGACCTTTATAACGTTGCAGGATATAGCCTTTACCGATTTTCTTAATCGCATCTTGCAGGTCATCATCACTCCATGAATATTCGATGACTTCTTTTTTTCCAGAACCTTTGCTTACCTTGTATAAAGGTGGTAAAGCGATATATACCTTCCCAGCTTCAACTAGTGGTTTCATATAGCGATAGAAAAACGTTAACAGAAGTACTTGAATATGAGCTCCATCGGTATCTGCATCCGTCATGATAATGACTTTATCATAGTTAGCATCCTCTACCTTAAAGTCCGCTCCAACCCCTGCACCGATAGCATGGATGATCGTATTAATCTCTTCATTTTTAAAAATATCTGCTAGCTTTGCTTTTTCTGTATTGATAACTTTCCCACGAAGAGGCAGTACCGCTTGGAAACGACGGTCTCTTCCTTGCTTCGCAGATCCACCAGCTGAATCCCCTTCCACTAAATAAAGTTCATTTTTCTGTGGATTTTTTGATTGCGCAGGTGTGAGCTTACCAGAAAGAACCGCTTCGCCACGCTTACGCTTTTTGCCGCTTCTTGCTTCTTCTCGCGCTTTTCGAGCTGCTTCTCTTGCTTGTGCTGCTTTAATAGACTTTTTAATCAAAAGAGAACTTACTTCAGGATTTTCTTCAAAGAAATAGGCTAGGTGTTCAGATACGACCGCATCTACAGCTGATCTTGCTTCACTTGTGCCTAATTTACCCTTTGTTTGTCCCTCGAATTGTAGTAAATCTTCTGGTACACGAACAGACACAATCGCAGACAGCCCTTCCCGAATATCAGAACCATCTAAGTTTTTGTCTTTTTCTTTTAGGAGGCTGACTTTTCGAGCATATTCATTAAACATACGTGTCATCGCTGTTTTCGCGCCAGCTTCATGGGTACCGCCGTCTTTTGTACGAACATTATTCACAAATGACAGAACATTTTCGGAATAACCATCGTTGAATTGAAAGGCATATTCTACTTCAATTCCATTGCTCTCTCCCTCTAGGCTAACAACTGGATGAAGAGAATCTTTCTCTTCATTTAAATATTCTACAAATGCTTCAATCCCATTTTCATAATGGAAAACACTTTGTTTATTGTTTCTTTCATCAATAATTTCAATTCGCAGTCCTTTTAACAAAAAGGCAGATTCTCTTAATCGCTCACAAAGTGTTTCATAATTGTACGTTGTTGTGGAAAAAATCGCTGGATCTGGCTTAAAGTGAATCGTTGTTCCAGTTTGGTTTGTTTTCCCGATTCTTTCAAGTGTCGAAACAGGTTTACCACCATTTTCAAAACGCTGTTCATAAACAAAACCATCACGCTTAATATTTACAACAACCCATTCTGATAACGCGTTAACTACAGATGCGCCTACACCATGCAGGCCACCACTTGTTTTATAACCACCTTGTCCAAATTTTCCTCCAGCATGAAGAATGGTAAAGATAACTTCAGGTGTTGGCTTTCCAATCTTATGCATTCCAGTTGGCATTCCACGTCCTTTATCCTTCACACTTATGGAATTGTCACGATGGATTTTTACAATAATCGTATCTCCAAATCCAGCCAGTGCTTCATCGACTGCGTTATCTACAATTTCATATACAAGATGATGCAAACCTCTAGAATCTGTACTCCCTATATACATCCCAGGACGCTTCCTTACAGCTTCTAATCCTTCTAACACTTGAATGGCATCATCATTATATTCGAATGCTTGCTGATTCTTTGCCACTGACATACCCCTTTCACTTCTACAAATCCGACATATTATCTTTCTATGTATCATGTCGAACAATTGTTTATGTATTCGTCTAAAAAATGAATTATCCTCTTAAATATTAAAATTTAATGGAAGAACTACTTTTCTTTATTAGACGACCTTAAAAGAAGGCTTCTCTTTCCACCTTCTTTTTCGCTTTCAAATTTATTGAATTTTTAATAAACAGTTGTTGATACTAATTCCAAAACAGAACAATTGTTCTTACATCGTATTGTAGCACATAATCTCATTTTTCACGTTCATTTTTTTCATTTTATCTTTCGATTTTTTCCCGGCAAAACCAATATTATACCAATCATCAAAAAAGCAAAAGTATTTTTTTAAAAGGTTTCCCTCTATTTATCTATATTATGTTAACACAGATTCTTAGGAAAAACGAATAAGTTTATTAATTCAGTTTCCATTTTTAGCGTATGATAACGTTTTATTTAATCAAATTACAGGAATGTTTTATGTATTCTTTGCATGTTGGAACAAAAAAAACAGAATGATTTTTTATAACCATTCTGCTTTTCACCCATATCCATTTAAATATAATATCCTATTTCGTCATTGCATGTTCCACTTTAATACAGCGATCCATGATCACTGTATAGCCTTTTTCTTTTAATTGATTAAATGTTTCTTCATGAACGAGACCTAATTGTGCCCAAAAAACATCTGCGTCAATTTTTTCAAACTCTTCTGCAACCTCTGGCAAATATTCAGATCTTCTAAATACATTGACAATATCAACATGTCCTTCAATGTCTGTTAATTTTTTTACAGCTTTAACGCCGAGCACTTCATCTACTGTAGGATTAACAGGGATGATTTCATAACCTGCATTCTTCATTGCTTCAGATACCATATAAGAGGTTCGTGAAGGATTATCACTTAAACCGACTACCGCAATTCTCTTTGCCTTTTTTAGAATAGCACCAATTTCTTCTCGACTCGGATTATTAATTGCCATTATATTCGCTCCTTTTCCAATCATTTTTTATACGTTTCCCCAAAAGCAGGAAGAAAAAACAATAGAATGCCATTAAAGCTTTCTTCCTTATACAATAGCAAATATTGCTATTTTCTGAAAGTTTGATCCATGAATTAAATATTGGATTATCATCACCAACATGCAACTTTGGTAGCTCTTGTTGAACTGTCTAACTGTTTCTTTACTCCTTCTTTAAATAGATTAGAAGTTCCTAAAAGAATAATTATTTCACTATCATCCAACTTTTAACAATCAATTATTCTCCTGTTCAAGTCGTAGAAGAGTCTACTTCTTCAACAGAAAATATTGCAAAGCTTATCCAAATCATTCAAAATGACACGGAAACGACCATCGATACGATGAAGAAAGTTTCTGAAGAAGTTCAATTCCTCTTTAGCGCTTGCTCAATTAGCAGATGAACTACAAAATATAGTGAAGTTATTTAAAATATAAAAAGACATGAAAAAAACCACTTTCCAATTTAAGAAAGAGGTTTTTTTCTGTTATTGCTCCTGCTTCTCTAACGTTAATGCTGTCCAAGCTGTTTCATTGGCAAAAGTCCGCGACCAGCTTCCAAGACCAGCTAAATTATACTTTTCTACTAATTCAGCTCTTTTCGCCAAGGATAATTCATCCTCTAGCCAAATTTTGTACGTTGATTTTGTTTCTTTATCAACATATTCCCCGTAGTTTTGACCACTAACTTCGTCATATGTTGGAGTAACATTATGCTCTTTTAACCATTCCTCCACACTTGCCATGGAAAGGGATTTAGAAGAAACTTCTCCATTTTCTTTCTCCTCCCACAATCGTGCATATAACGGTACTCCTAAAACGAGCTTATCACTTGGTACAACATCAAGTAAGGTTTCTAAATTTGCTTCCACCCAAGGGAAACTCGCAACACTTCCAGAAATCGGACTTGTTGCCCAATGTTCATCATATGCCATCACAATAAGATAATCGACTATTTCTGCCAAATGGTCTCTTTGCAGGAATGCAGAATAATTTCCGTCTGCAATAAAGGTAATATCCATCGAAACCGTAATGCCTGCCTCATGTAAATAGGGCGTTGCTTCTCGAACAAACTGTGTTACATATTTCCCATCTTCTTCGCGAACATTCTCAATATCGATATTAAGACCATCTAATTTATACATTTCACTGTAGACCAAAAGCTGCCTAATAACGGTCTGTCTTTTTTGATAATCCTTTAAAACTTCATGTGTTTTATCCGGATCAAAATCATTGGAGAATAACCCCCATACTTGATAACCCTGTTTATGTGCCCAATCTACATAGGCTGTTGACCCTAAATTTGATACATTCCCATCATTTCCAGAAAGCTTAAACCATGTTGGAGACACAACATTTACTCCGCTCATTTTTGGAATGCTTGAAGTGTCTGGATTTCTTGAATATACTGCTTCCCAGGTCAATTGAATTGGTCCATCGATTTTGTTCAGCTTTGGTTCAAGCTGTTCTAATTCGACCTGAACTACTTCTGATTTTCCTTTTTTCACGTATTTCTTTTTTACGAAACCTGCGATTCCATTCTCTTTTCTGACATAATAGAAATCTTCTACTTCATTTTCAATCGTTACCTGTTCACCAGGAACTAACTCATCCGTATAAGGAGCAGATAATGTTGCACCAGAACGCAATTTGGTGAAATCCTGCCTGACTTTTTTAGAAGTAAATGTTCCATCCGCTCTTTCTTGCCCATTCTCTTCCAAGAGTACTACTTGTTCTTTTTCTAAAATCGTATATTTAATCGGATAAAACGTAGCTAATGGATCTAATGCCACATAAATTGTCCCGTCCTCATCTTTTAAAGGCTGAAAGGAAAGCTCTGTATTCTTATCATTAACATAATAAGAAACAGAATCAGTTGGAAACTGAATAACTTTATCTTTTGTCGTCACAATAACAGAATTACTATTTTCATCATATGTGATACTTCCATCTATTTTTTCCTGCCAAATACTTAATGGTAAATATACTGTATCTTTATCAAAAATAGCATTCCCAATTTGTTCACCATTCAATAAAACTGGATTTTCTCCTTGAAAGTAATCCACTTTCTCCTTATTACCAAACGGATAGAGAAAAAGCAAAATAATGGATATAACTACTACTAAAACCGCTATAATAAGACCAACAATTACTTTTTTATTTGTTGGTTTTTTCTGAAACGAATAATTTATTTCTGTCATTTGTTCCTCCTTGGAGTTGTTCATGGAAAGTCGAGTTACTAGAATAATAGACGTAATGGGAATATTCCTAGTTTCATATTAACATATAATTCGACAAAAAAAGAACCATCCAACAGATGGCTCTCCTTTCCTACTAATCAAACTATATGTATTATACAAAATCATCTATTCCATTCAGCAAACGTTTTTCTAAATCCATAAAAAGGGCGAAAACCTTTGTTTTCATAATAGGTTTGAGAAGTACTAGAAGCAAGCATTTCTACTCTAGTAGTTGGATATAAGCTATGTACATAGTATAGGAGTTCCTGCCCCACGCCTAATCCCCTATAAGCTTGGTCAATGAGTAATTCGCAAATGAATAGAGTTATCGATTGATCGGTGATTCCTCTAATATAGCCTATTATTTTATCATCAACGATTGCAACATAAGCAATATTCGAATGATTCCAAGCAGCTTTTGCATCATCCTTTTTCTTCACTAGATTGCTCCATGCTTCTTGTTCATTTAAGGTGTGAATCGACGAAAAGTCAGCTTCTTTATAGGAACGAATTTGAATTTCTATCTCATTTTTTAACGTAATCATCATATTGTTTTAACCTTCTTTCCTGTAGAGTCTTACTGGTTTAAGAGTGTGAAAAGCATTTTACTATCATTATTATCGATGCATTTCTTTCATCAACAGATTCTTTTTTGTAATATTATACAACAAAAAAGGCGCTCCCTCAGGAGTGCCTTTTGATACTTAATACGGACCTTATTTTTTCGCTATCCCATTTGATGGTCTATCAAGCACAATCCGTGGTGCTGAAATTAATAAAAGAACGAGGATTATAGAACAAAGTATTGTTGCTCCTAAGTATGAACCACCGTTTACAATCAAGGAATTGATAAATGGTGACATTCCTTCTGGTGCATAGCTCGCCCAAATAGTCACACCTGCAATGAAATGCCAAATATAGCGAGTAAATCCACCAACAACCACTGCCAAAATAATTAAGCCAGTCGCTAACCCTTTTTGTTCCGTTTTTAAAGCATTTTGAATAGATGAAGCAAATAATCCAGCAAATCCAATACATGCAAAAGCAAATAAATATTCTAAAATTACTTGCCAAAAACTTAATGCCTGCAGATCACCGACAACTATTTGTAAAACGCCCCATAAGAAACCTGCAATAGTGCTAGCTTTAAAGCCCCAGCGAAAAGCTACGATAAAAATAGGTACCATTGCAAAAGAAATGGATGTGTTAAAAACGGGAATGGATGGCAATAAATCTAGAATAAGTGCAATGGCAGCCATGATTGCCACTTCTATCATGACAACTAATCTCATATTTTTCATAAAAAAATCTCCTTTTTTTGCAGACCAAAAGGAGAACTAACGCGCGAAATGAATTATATAGCATACTATATGAACTCTTCCCACATTCCTACGTTAGAATTAACTAACAGGTTCGAAGGGTCAGATCTATTGATCACTCTCAGCATTACGCTCCCCTTGTGGTTTGCTTATTATCAAATTATAGTTATTATAGCATAAATTTTCATTTAAATAGGCCTTTTCCTTAAATAAAGAATATTCAAACTTTAAAGTATACAACAAAAATAATAGTAGAATTTTATTAAATTATTTCTGTTATGTTCACTTGCTTTTTAGAATTAGTTTCTTTTTTAACAACATAACCCATTAATAACAACCCTACTATCCCAAATGAGAATAATCCTAAAGACATTGTTAAGGCGGATAGCTTACTGCTTATCGTAATGGCTAGTCCAGCTAAAATCATTTGTCCTTGACCAATTAATCCATTTAAAGCTAAATAAGAACTTCGGTAATTTTCATTCACTAAATCTGCAAGGATGCTTTGATTAATCGGAACATACATTAATTCACCTATTGAAATAAACAGCATGATAATAATAAGCCATACTGGTGAAGAAATATAAGTTAGAATACAATAACTAACAACAAATAAACACATGCCAATAAAATATTGCTTATAGTCAGATAGTTTTTTCATCATCCAAGTAACCATACCCACACAAAAAACTACAAATATGGTATTTTCCGCATGAAGAATCCCCACCATATTTATGCCATTAACAGGAAGGATACCGAAGAGAATAGTATCTTCCATCGTATCTCTTAAGTGAATGGCGATATAATTCGTTAAATGATTCTCAAGAGAAAAGATAAGTAAACAAGAAAGTAAATAAAGCATAAAAGTTTGGTCCTTCCAAACATATTGATAATTAGACCAAATTGTAGATTTGGATGTATGAGCATTCCTTATATCATGCCTTTTCATTAGCGATTCTTTAATAAATAGATAAGTAATGAAGCTAGATATAATTGAAACAAGGCCGACTGAAAAGAAGAAATAGAAATGATAGTCCATAAAGAAAAAAGCCCCTGTAATGGTTCCAAGTGCTGTTGCTAAATTAGCTAGCCAGTACATCGCTGTAAAAACAAATTTCCGTTGCTCTGCTAATACTAAATCATGAATCATTGCAGTAGAAGCGGGGAAAAACATGCCATTAAGAAATAAATTAATCATAAATAAACCAGCGCTAATATATGGAAGATTAATCCATGGTGAATTAAAGGCTGCAATGACAAGATAGGTTATACCTACCCCTAGTTCTGCAATTATCATCATTTTTCTTCTGCCGATTCTGTCTGATAAGTAGCCACCTATTAATGCGCCAATTATACCAGATAAGATGACTATGATAACAATTACTCCGGTTATCGTAGTTCCAATTAATGAACTAAAATAAACAGAAATATAAGGGATTATTGCACTAGATGTTATAGAAGTAACAAATTGTAAATACATGCGAATACGAAGAGAAATATGCAATTGACTAAATGTTTTCATCATCACGTTTCCCTTCCATTCCAAATAAGCGATAAGCTTGATTTGTAAATGCACGCGTAAACATAGGGTAGGCTTGATCTGAATAGGTTAACCTTGCCCCCATTAAGAATGCTAGGTATCCATAACCAACCTCTTCAGGATTACTTTTTGGTAAAAAACCCTTTTCCATTCCTGTATGAACTATTTCTTGAATATAACCTAAAAAAAGTACGACAAATTCGTCTAGTGCATTAATTTCAGAGAACCTATCTGGCTGTCCAATCACATATTGGACAATGCGGAGTTCTTTTTCTGACTCCATAAATAAATCAAGATGTTTTCGAATAATATCTTTTAATTTTTCTTCGGTTAAATCAGTAAGTTCTTTCTTGGTTTCATTTATAACCTTTTTAAATAATTGCAGAGGTCTATTAACGCATTCTGTAAACAAAGCCTCCTTGTTTTCATAATAAGTAAATACGGTTCCAAAACTAACACCAGCTTCTGCAGCAATATCCTTAATAGTTGTTTTACTAAAACCATTATGTGAAAACAATTTTAACGCTGCCTTAAAAATATCATCTTTCTTTTGTTCAGATCGTGGTTTGGCCATATAAATTCTCCATTCTTTTTAATTGATTGATTAATCAATCATATTATATAAAAGAAAATATTGGTAGTCAATCTTTTATTAAATTTTCAATCTATTTACTCCTCCTCTAAACAGAGACAAAATGAAATAGAGAAGCTGTAAAAGACGAAGAATCTCTAATGTTGCTCTTAAATAAAGCTTCATTCATCTCATCTACTGCTGAGAATTTCTTTTTTTAAATATAGTCAAGTATAATAACCTAATTCGTTTTATTACGCTACAAACACTCGATACACAGGGGAGCAACTCAAGCCTCCTTAGCCACACAGATAGTGAAGAATATTCCGGCTAAGGGGAAAAATGATACAGCATTTTTAAAAACTAATAAAAAAACCAAACAATCACTTTCGTGTGATTTTTTGGTTTTAACATGGGGTGAAATACTTTTATCCAATCTTCTTTTTTTAAGGCTTTCGTTGATGCAACTTATATCACGAACAAGTCATTCAAGTCGATTTCGCCTTTTCTTAATGCTGGATACTCACCATTTGACGGTGTAGTAATATAATCTTTTTTCCATTCTTCATGATGATTTATTATCTTTTTAATAGCTCCAACAATAAAATAGATATCCTCATTGCTCATTGTTGGATGAAGGGAAATTCGCACCCAGCCTGGCTTATGCGAAAAATCTCCCTCTTGTATTTCTTTACTTATTTCTTTGGAATGTTCTTTTGTAATAGATAGTAAATAATGCCCATATGGCCCTGCACATGAACAACCACCTCTTACTTGAATACCAAAACGATCATTCAGTAACTGTGCGACTAAATCATAGTGAATATCTTCGCAAATAATGGAGATAATCCCTAATCTATCTTCGTTTTCTGCTTCAAGAATTCGTAGTTTTTTTATTTTTTTAAGTTCAGTCATTGCTAGCTGTACTAATTCTTTCTCCCTTTTCTCTATTCTTTCTATTCCCATCGCTTCTTTTAATTGAATACATAATGCTGTTTTAATAGCTTGTAGAAATCCTGGTGTTCCACCATCTTCTCTCTCTTCGTCCTCTTTTTTATAAAGAATATCTCCCCATTCATTTGTATAATCTACTGTTCCTCCGCCTGGATGATCTGGTATATTCGAATAAATGAGATTCCTTGACATGACAAGCACGCCACTCGTTCCAGGACCTCCCAGGAATTTATGAGGGGAGAAATAAACAGCATCTAATCGTTCCTCTTTATTATCAGGATGCATATTCATTGCTACATACGGAGCTGAAGCAGCAAAATCGACAAAGCAATAACCTTTATGCTGATGCATAATTTTCGCAAGCTCATGGTAATTCGTTTTCCTTCCAGTAACATTGGAACACGCTGTAAATGCCCCTATTTTTAATGGTATGTCCTTATATTGCTCTAGCAAGGATTCTAAATGCTCTCTATTTACATCTCCATTTGCATTCGGCTTTATCATGATGACTTCTGCATTTGTCTCAAGCCAGGATAAATAATTAGAATGATGTTCCATATGTGTGACAAAAACTACAGCTATTTTTTCGTTAGTAAAACAAGTATTCTTTAAACCCATTATTCTTTGCAGTTTGTTGACCACTCCTGTCATACCAAAGCCATCAAATAATATAATATCATTCTCATCTGCATGAACATGCTTTTTGATGATTCGTTTTGCATCCGCATATGCTTTTGTCATATAAGTTCCCGTTATATTTGATTCAGTATGTGTATTGGCAACATACGGGCCAAGGTTTTTTGTAATCTTATCCTCAATAGTCTTATATAATCTGCCACTTGCTGTCCAATCCGCATAGAGCAGCTTTTGATTTCCATAAGGTGTAGAAAAGGTTAAATTATTTCCAATGATATTATGCTTAATTTTTGAAAAATAGTGCTCCAATTTAGTATGATATTGGTATACAGACTCACCAACTTTAATTCTGATCAATTTAAAAATCCCCTTTCTCTCTCCTTCTTTAACCTATGTCAAAATGAGAAGAGGGGTTATTGCATTTCGAATTGTTTGAAAAAAATTCATAAGAAGGATGGAACATAACAAATGATTACCTTGCCTGATTATGCACTTGATTATATGGAGAACTTAAACCAGTCTGGACGGAGCAAACTTACATTAAAACAGTATGAATCTGACTTAAAGAAATTCTTTAGCTGGCTCGATATATACAAAGAAAACACTAAATTCGAAACAATTAAAGCTTTGCGTGCCGATGATATTCGCGCTTACTTTCATTATTTAAAGGATAAGCAATTATCACAAGCTACTATTCGCCGCCTTGCATCTGTACTAAGCCGATTAATGATTTACCATCAATGTGTTTGCGCACATGAAATTCATAAACTAGCAGAAGCGTCTCCACTACGTCCTCTAACCACAAAAGACTTTATTACAAGCGAAGAATATAATAAATTATTGCAGCATCTGTTAATAAAGGATATAGAAAGCACCAAAAAATCAGCTAGAAATTATCTGCTATCAAGAAATTGGACAATCGTGGCTTTATTAAAAAACTTTGGACTAACACCTATCGATATATATCGTATCAAGATGAAAGATTTAAACTTAGCACAAGGAGAGCTTACCCTCAATAGAGAGGATGCTCCGTTAACTCTTCCACTTTCTCATGATATAATGACTAAATTACGAGATTACTATTTTTCTATACCGGAAGCGTTTCGCCCAAAATATTATTCCAATGATCCTGTATTTATAGCTTTCAACAATATCTCATATTCCTTCCAATATGATTATGATCGGCAAAAACCAAAAGCACTATCTGTCCGTGCAATCCAAGAAATGATTAAAGATGAAGTAAGAAGAGCAGGCTTACGTAAAATTTCTGCTGTCAATCTTCGAAACGCAGCTATATTAGAGGCATTAGCAACAGGAGCAAGTGATGAGAAGGTAATGCGCCAATTTCATTTAACAAGTGAAGCGGCACTAAGAAGGTATAAACAATATTTACTGAATAAAATGAATGATTGAATGAATAAAAAAGATGGTCCTCAAATTTAAGTGAAGATCCATCTTTTTTATTATTACTGCTGTGTTGCGTCATTTTCTTCCCAATATACTTTGCTGAATATGTCAGCAAATGCTTCCATGCTTCGATTCAATTCTGCTTGTGTATTGTCTACTCCACCTACTTCTAAAAGAATAGCACGATCAGAGAAGTTTTGATTATATACCCCATTTCCTTCTTCTTTTCCTTTTAAGAATACACCTCTTGAAATTCCAGGATATTTTTTATCCAATTCAGCATGAAGCTTTTTCGCAAATTCCTGGTTTTTTTCATATCCTTTATTTGCATCGCCAATAATGAATAATAGTTTTGCATAGCTTTTTCCTTCAATTGTTGCTGTTGTCGTTTTTTTCCTAGCTGAATCTCGATGTATATCAATTAAATAGTTTAAATGTTTATTTTCGCTAACTGCTGTCTCAACCACTTCCTTTGATACGCTATAAGATGAAAAATAGTTCCATCCTCTATCAAGAAGTTTTTGGTTAATATTCGTTTTATCTAGTTGAACTCCAATTCCCTCATCTTGTAATAGATTACTTAGTTTATTACTTAATCCAACAACATTTGCTCGTTCATCGGAGCTTACTGCTTCATTTTCATTTGCATTCTTCAATAGTGGCAAATATGCTTCTAGATTATGCGTATTATAAACTAAAACTGTTTTATTTTTAGGCTCTGTTACTGGTGCTTTATTCTCTGAAGGCTTTTCTTCCTTCTCCACTTTTTCCTCATCTACTTCTTTAGGGTTTTTCATAAGCTCTTCAGAAGGAGTAGACTCAAATGGAAGATTAGCAAGGCTTGTCCCTTCCTCTGCAACAACAATTTCGGTATGAAAAAAAGTTAAGGCAGGAAGTTCTCTTCCTAAAAGTGTTCGCGTGTCATCTAAACGAATATTGGTGGCAATTTGGAACAGAATATTGCCTAATGAAAGTCCCTTTCCATCTGATTTTGGAAAAAGATGATTTTCACTATGAAATATTTCCGTATAAATTTCCGTAGTATTGACAGACTTTAAAATACTGGCAACATTATCTGAAGTCAATTTGAAAGAAAAAATAGAAGTTGTAATTCCAGCAATAAGGATAAACATTAGGATGATTCCTAATATTGTTGTATTCAAATATTGGATTAATGTACGCGTTTTGGAGGTTTGCATAATAGGTACATCCCCTTTCTCATACAGATATATGCCTTCTTACTAGAAAATAGTCTTGTAATCTATGAAATATTTGATAGGGAATTGTCATTATTTTAAGGAAGGATTGGAATTTTTATAAATAAGTTGGATGCGTAAAATTATTTTATACAATAAATAAAGTCACTGCCCAAATACATATGCTCTAGGACAGTGACTTTATTTTTCTATTTTATTGAAATGAAAAAAGAAACTCCGCTTCGCAGATTAATTCTCCTGCTACCGTAGCTTTGCCCTTTGCTTTCGCAAAGCTATTTTTCACCTTTTCCACGATGACTTCCATACAAAGCTCATCACCAGGAAAAACAGGCTTTCGAATTCTTGAATGATTAATGCCTGCTAACAAGGCAAATTTATTACTATGCTTTTCTTCACTATGAATGGCTACTGCTGAAACTTGAGCAATAGCTTCAATAATTAGGACTCCTGGCATGATAGGATTATTGGGGTTTTGTCCATTCGCAAATGTATCTTCCTTATTAATTTGCTTTACACCTACAGCCAATTCCCCTTCTTTCAATTCTAATATTTCATCCACTAGAGGCAGAGGATACCGATTTAATATATCCTTCACTTTCTGTAGATTCATCATTTCTTACCACCTAGATTATTTAATTCATTTTGTAGCTCAGCCATAACATTACTTAATTCCGTTGTTATGTCTGCTGGATCTTTCTTCGTTCCGTCCTCATTTTTTAACGAAATAGGATCGCCAAATATGACATGAATTTTTTTACCGCTTAACAGTCCTTTTAAATCCGTTGGGCCACTATACGCAGCTGGTACTAGTGGAACTCTTGCCAAATTAGCAATAGTAGCAGCGCCTTTTTTCAAAGGCACATCCTCTGACGATCTTGTGCCGCTTGGAAAGATTCCGACTATCTTCTTTTCCTTTAATAGTTTAACTGGTGTTTTAATACTACTTGGACCAGGATTTTCTCTATCGACTGGAAAAGCATTAATGCTATGGAGGAATTTAGCTGCTTGCGGTTTAGCAAATAGCTCTTTCTTCGCCATAAAATGAATCTCATTCGGCAGTAAAGAAGTGCCAAGAGCAACAACGTCTATCCATCCAGTATGAGAACAGGAAACGACATAACCGGTGTCCTTCGGTAATTTATCCTTATTAATAACCTTTGTTCTTCCAAAGATTTTTAACACTACATTAGCAAATCGACTCGTAAATGCATACATTTTTTCTTTCTCCTTTTTGTGCAAAATAACTTAATTATCCCATCGGTTCTACTAACTAACAGCGGGTATGAAGGCCCCTCATTGCTAGAAGTTGCACTTTATGTAAAGTTTCCCTATATGAAAGTATTTTAAAAAGAGATAATACTCATTCCTCAAAAAACAGCCACTGATAAATTCAATCTTTTCAACATCTACTATTAGTAGTAGCTACTATATTTATTCACTACCAACTTATTATATCTCATTATTGCTAAAAAAAATAGTGTCTAAGTACTACAAATAGGCACTATCTATATAGTAATAATCATAAATAGAATTTTATATATCCCATTTAAAGGAAGTCACTCAAAAGGAAAATCAAACAACGCAAATGGATGATACATGTATTACCATTTACGTATTTTGCTTATTTACTTTCTAACCAATGAATTGTTCCATTTATTAATGGATGAAACTGACTAGTTGATGAAAATGTATGTTTTCCATTTTCAATAAGTAATGTTTCAACCGTTCCTTTTTCTCGCTTTAAATACTTATTTTTATACTCATCCATATAATAACAGGGGATATCCTGATCTGCTGAACCATGCGCTAATAGGACATCACCAGAAAAAATATCGGCGACTTCTAACGGACGAAAATCTGCTAATGATTCAAAATAGGTTTGATAAAAGGAATAACCATTAAAATCAACCACTTCTTTTTCTGCTAATTCGCTCAACCTTTCCGTACCAAATATTCTTCTTATATCAAAGTCTGGTTTTCCGACAGCTGCCCACTGAATTAAACGGCTAACTCGTGAATCATTAATAGCAGTAAATAAGGCAACAGCTCCACCGAGACTATGACCAAGCAAAATAAGTTCCTTTATCGAAAGCTCTGCATATGCAAATTGAATAATCGCTTCTGTTTGCTCTATTAAATCGGATAATCGATTACGACCATATTCACCACTCGATTCACCACAACCTTTATAATCAAACCGAATCACTAAATACCCTTTTTCTGTAAGCAAATTACTAGTCTTTACAAATAGCCGATCTACACCTATTCTACTGCCAATTAATCCATGACAAATAATCACCGTTTTATAGTCATTATATTTTTCTTTAGGATAATCGATAGAAAGTACGATATTGTCATCCTTCCAATTGATCGTCTTCACCTCAGTCATTTCTAGTTCCTCCTAATTACTATTTATAATTACTTATTATATATTATTCCTACCTGTTTAGTAAGTTTAAAACAAAAATTTTCTGAATTCTTTTTTCATCATCCCAAATATTCGCCTTTTTTCACCATTTATTTTATCAAAATATAATTATGATAAAATAGCTTTAGTGAAAAAAATATCTACTGACCAAAATAGACGGTCATCATAAAAGGAGATTTCTATGTATTATATTGATTATCATCATCATTCCAATCATTCATTTGATTCAAAAGCAATAATGATGGAAATTTGCGAAAATGCAATAAGCAAAGGAATAAATGAAATTTGTTTTACAGAACATTTTTCAGTTAATCCAAATGCTCCAACCTTTGGGCATATGAATTGGACAAACTATCTAGCTGATATAAAAAAATGCCAGGCTGCTTATAAAGATCAACTTACAATAAAGCTAGGGATTGAATTATGCGAACCTCATTTAATGCGAGAGCAATATAAAGACGCATTATCCAGTATTCCGTTTGATTATATTCTCGGTTCTGTTCACAATCTTGATGGACTAACCCTTCGAAAATATATGAATGCACATCCTGAAGAGGATATTTATCTAGCATATTTTAAAGAAATGCTAGAATTAGTTACCTATGCGGATATCGATGTCCTTGCACATTTTGATTTAATGAAGCGCTATGCACATACGACTAGAGGACTTTATGCCTTTTCAGACTATGAAGATATCATTGCTTCCGTTTTAAAAACAGCTATTAAAAGAGGCATTGGGTTAGAAATTAATACTTCAGGCTGGAGAACAAGCTTAAATGAATCTTTGCCATTTATCGAAATATTAAAGCTTTATCGAGAACTAGGTGGAGAAATTTTAACGATTGGATCTGATTCCCATAGAAAAGAAGATGTGGGTGAAGGATTCATCCAAGCGCTTAATCTAGCAAAAAATGCAGGGTTTAGTGCTTATTATCTATTTGAAAAAAGAAACCCTGTTCGAATTGATATGTAAATAAGTGCAGAGGGATTATTTACATTAAATGACCTAACCATTAATGAGAGTTTTCCTTCACACCATAGGGATGTGTCAGTCTATCGATTACCGATAGTATTTAATGGGAAAATTTTTTATCGTGTGCGCAAATTTAACAATTAATAGAAAAGAAGAGTGTCCAATGAGACACTCTTTCGGTTTAAATAAAGGAAACAATAAGCTCTGCTTTCCCCTTTAATTCAAATGCACCAAATTTATTGGGAAGCAAGAAATGATCCCCTTTTTGGAATGCGTATTCTTCTCCACTCTTCGTTAGAGAACCATCTCCCTCTATTACGCTGCATAATAGGAAAGCTTGATCTTGCTCTTTAGTTGCCTTTCCATCGAGTGACCATTTTTCAACTGTAAAATAGTCACATTCAACAAAGCTTGTAATCTCTATATCCCCTTGTTGTTCAACAGATGGAGAAGTTGCTGCTAATTGATGTGGAACGGTCGTAACATTGATCGATTGCTCAATATGTAATTCCCGAGTATTTCCTTCTGCATCCCGGCGATCATAGTCATAAACACGATATGTTGTATCCGAATTTTGTTGGGTTTCAAGAATGATAATCCCTTCCCCAATAGCATGAATTGTTCCACTTGGCACAAAGAAGAAATCACCTTTTTTAACAGGAACTTTATTTAATAACTCATCCCATCTATTTTCAGCAATCATTGCTGCTAATTCATCTTTTGTTCTAGCATGATGGCCAAAAATAATTTCTGCCCCATCCTGACAGTCAATAATGTACCAGCACTCTGTTTTGCCAAGTTCTCCATTTTCATGAACCTTTGCATAGTCATCATTTGGATGAACCTGTACAGATAAGTCTTGATTTGCATCTAATATTTTTGTTAATAAAGGAAAACGATCGCCTTCCATATTTCCAAAAAGCTCACGATGATTTTCCCATAATTGTTCTAAATTTTTCCCTGCTAATGGTCCATTCTTGACAACACTTTGTCCATGAGGGTGTGCGGAAAATGCCCAGCATTCCCCTGTTGATTCACTCGGTATTTCATAGCCAAAGCTACGCAATGCTGTACCGCCCCAAATTCTATCTTTAAAAACCGGATTAAAAAATAATGGCTCGCTCATTCGATTACGGAACTCCTTCTTTACAATATTTACTAGACTATTCTACCATATTCTCCATTAAAACGGATTTTATTTTCAAAAATAGAAAATGAAAGATCATTAGGAATGGCCTCTAGCTATCTAAAATAAAGCATACATTATTTCTACTAATACAAAAAATAAGACTCTCCTTATAGAAACTTTACCATTTCTTTAGGAGAGTCTTATTTTGTTATGCACCTGTATTGAATTGCTCTTTTTTCGGAATAATCGTTTCTTTTCTAATCGTTTTCCCATGCAAATAGTAATAAACTGCAATACCAATTAAAATATAGATACTACTAAAAGAATAAAATGCATTTAAGCCAATTGCATCCCCAATAATCCCAACTAAATAAGAACCGAAGCCAATCCCTATATCAAAAATAGATAAGAACGTTGCCGTTGCAAGTCCTCTTCTATGTGGTGCTGCTTTTTGAATGGCAATGGTTTGAAGACAAGGAAACATAGATCCGTATCCTAACCCAATTAATGCTGCTGAAAGTAAAAACATCCATTCAGATTCAGCCATGCCAAGCAAAATCATTCCAGCGGAGAATAAAACAATACAAGGATATACAATCTTATTTGCACCATAGCGATCAAACCATTTTCCAGCAAAAGGTCTTGCCATTAGCATAAAGATTGCATATACAACAAAGAAATAACCTGAAACACTAATAAAGCCTTTATCCTCTGCATAAACAGATACAAAGGAGAGTATCGACGAATATACAATTCCGAATATTGCCGCTACGATACTAATTTTCACTGCAGTATTTTCAATAATTTGATTGAATCGAATGCCTTTCTTCTCTGTATGCTCTATTTCTGACATTTCCATTTCTGGCGCATGTTCAATTTTCATAAATCCGCCTGTTAAAATGGCAAAGAATGCAAAAATAATTGCTAAAATAAATAGAGTGGAAGTTCCCCAAGAATTAATTGCCTGAAGACCAATAAATGGACCGATAACCATTGCTAAATTCATGCTCATGGAATAATACCCCATGCCTTCTCCTCTTCTGGAGCTTGGCAGAATGTCCGCAACAATTGTTCCTGTTGCAGTTGTTGCCATCCCAAATCCAATACCATGTAAGGCACGAACAAATAGTAAACCGCTTAGAGAGTCAGTAAATAAATAAAAAACGGAGGCACTTAAGAAGATAAGTAAAGATGTTAGGAAAATGGCCTTTTTCCCAATCTTTTGCATTAAATTACCAGCTATTGGCCGGATGAGAATAGCTGTAATAATGAAAACCGTAACAATTAGGCCAGCTGAAGACTGTTTTTGATTTAATTCGCGAATTGCATAAATTGGTAATGAAACTAATAAAAAATAAAATGTCATAAATAAAAAAAAGTTACTTACCCATATTTGGATAAATCCCCTTGTCCATAATGCTTCTTTTTTCACTTATTTTCCTCCTTGATTGCTAATGAATGGGACCAGCCTAATATAATTTGATGTAAATATTCCCATGATTCAGCTGGTAATTGTGCAAGTAAGCCCTTGTTTGCTTGTAAAACAGCCTCTTCCCATTTTGCGTATTCTTGTATTGCTATATCGGTTAGAAACACTTTATTTGTGCGTCTGTCTTCTCCTTTTACTTGGAGAACATAATTTTTTTCCACGAGCTTTTTAACTGTACGAGTAACAGGTGGAGCTTCAATCGATAAATATTCAGCAATTTCTTTTTGGGCAAGTGGACCGTTCTCTTTTAATACATATAAAATTGCCCATTCTGAACTATATATATCAAATGGCTCTAACGCTATATTTAATTCCTTCGTAAATTGTCGAGCAAGCTGTTGGATAGAATGGAATAAGTCATGAGTCTTGTTCATATCTTTCTCCGATCTAAAATTAATTACCTAGGTAACTATATCATAGTATATTGGTTGTAGGCAATACTATTTTTAAACATTGGTGTTAATCAAACGTTTGATTAAGAGAGATATCGCTTTCAAAAAAAGGTGCTTTCTATCCATATTATTACATCAAAAAAACTCCTAAGTAGTTGAGCTAACTAATTAGGAGCCATTCACATGTTAGGACAGTTTGTTTTGAAATGCATTTTGTGTTATAAAATGGTCATTTGATCACCAGTATAGATGGTTCCCGTCTGAATAACACGAGCATAAATGCCGAAATGATTATTTCTTTCTTTCACTATCTGCTTTAATAGCTGAGGCTGCCTTGTTCCTGTTATTGGATCAACCGTTATGATCATACATCTTTCACAGAATTGATTAATTTCGAGAATTACTTCTGAACCAATTTTAATTTGCTTCCCCATTATATCCTGTTCTTTTATGCCCATCTCTTTTCGATCATAAATAATATTTCCCCTAAATCGTCTCTCATCAATTGGTTCACCGTATGAGGAAGATAATTCTGCAAGAGCTTCTGTTGAGATAAGAAGAATATTGTCTACTTCAATCGCTGGGATTGGAACATTGGTTGGGGAATATGTAATGGACTCTAATGTTCGATTTGTTTCTTTTTCCATTCTTTCTACTAATGCTTTTTCATTCCAATCAAACTCTGCTCCATCACTTGCTATCACTTTTAGCTTAGGAAAAACTTCTATCGACTCTTCTCCTAAAAATTGTGCTTTGTATGTAACCATTTTAGGAAATTGCGTAATGGTTAAATGCTTGTTCTTATTTGTTTTATCAATAAATGCATGACTTCTATCCCCATAAATTCCGTATGACATAATTTTTGCCTTTGAAAGATATTGCCCTGTAAAGGATTTTACCGGATACCGCATAATTTTTTGGATAGTTCCAAAGATCATACCTTCCCCTCCCTTTCTCCTTATTCCATTAAAACAAAAAAACTCTCTAAAACCAATTACTTTAGAGAGTTTTTTAAAAATTATGGTTTGGTTTCTTCCATGTCGACAGATAACAAACGTTCGGTTCTTGTATCAAAGGTTAAGTTTACAAACACACCAATTTCTTTTTGATCATTTTTTACAATAAGCTTAAACTTTTCAACAGAAGTTCCCTTTTTATCTTCCTTGCCTACATGCAGATAATCAGTTACTTCACTATTAGGATATTTTTCTTGTGCTTTTGTCATGGCGATTCTTCCCCATTTAACATAGGAAGGTAGCCCTTCTGCTTCTGCATGGATTGGAATGTTTATCTGCATAAGGAATAAACCAACTAATAAAATATTTATGAATGGAAACTTTAATATTTTCATGTATGCATCTCCTTTCATTCTACATTTAGTATGAACTTTCTATAAAAAATTATGTATTTTTATATGTTAACTTTTTTAAAAAATTAGTTGACATATAAAAAGTAGAGAAGTATAGTTATTTTAGGAAATTATTAAAAGGAGTGACGACTTTGAAACCGTGGAAAGCTTTAGATATTACAATGATTGCATTATTTGTTGCTTTTATGGCAGTTGGTGCCAATGTAACCAGTTTTCTTGTTATTGGAGGAGTTCCTGTTACACTTCAAACCTTTTTTGCAATCCTTGCAGGTCTACTTCTAGGCAAAAGACTAGGAAGTTTTGCAATGGTAGTTTATATGCTCGTTGGACTTATCGGGATTCCTGTATTTGCGGAAGTATCTGGAGGACTAATTATTTTAACCAAACCATCCTTTGGATTTATTTTAGCTTTTATTCTTACTGCCTTTATTGTTGGCTTAGTTGCCGAGAAAAAACAATCGATTCCAAACTTTATTTTTAGTGCATTTATTGGCTTATTAATCAATTACATAATCGGTACAAGCTGGATGTATATGGCATATAAATTATGGTATTTGGCACCTTCTGGGTTTACTTATCAACTGCTTTGGTCCTGGATGGCTTTCCCTCTTATAAAAGATGTTATTCTTACCTTTATCGCAGGAGTAGTCGGTTATCGCTTATATAATTCAGTAATAAAGAAAAGCTCACTGCAAGTACATTTTCATTCAGATTCTACACATCAAAAATTTGACTAAAGAAAATTAAATAGATAAACTGAAAAGCCGAATATGAAAATCAATAAATTAAAAAGCCAAACAATTACGATTTTATCGTGTAATTGTTTGGCTTCGTCTATGCCTGGAATACATATGACGGACACTCATTTTACCAAAACCGATAATTTTCTATCTGTTTCGCCATTTTACGACCGTATACTCAAGAATCCTGTCTATTTCTGCGGTTTCCCGAGAAATATTCCATTATTCCATTCCCTATTTTTCCTACCATCAAACATTATCTAACTTGCATTTTAAAGGAATAATCAAGCGATTCTAATTCATCTGTTAAAACATGTATTTCTACTTCCAAATTTCCTGGCTGATTCAATAGAAGATTTTCTGCAAAGTAATGCCCCTCTTTCTCTTTTGTTAAAGGAAAGGATGTTTCATTTTCCCCATTGATTAAGCCTATCGTAATTTGTTCGATTGGATCAATCGGGTTTCGACTATTATCAAATACAAACACTTCATATTGATTTTGAACACCTGTTTTTTTAGGGGTAATAGATAAGCTAATATTCTCATTATACCCTAGTTCTGCTTCCTCATAAAATGGCAAATCAATTGGCAAGGTTGGTGTTTGGATTTGGGTAAAAACGCTTGTTACCAGTAATACCAAAATTCCAAGCGTAATCTCTATTTTAATCGATACTTTATAGAACTCTTTCTTTTTTAAAAGAAGCCTGCTAACTAAATGATAGGCTCCGAAAATTAGCATAAACACTAGTAAAGCCACCTTAATAAGCAAAACTTTCCCGTATGTCGTGCTAACTAATGAATGAAAATCTGGTATTAATAAAGAAGCGTTTATTGCTCCAGAAATACAGAGTGCAGCAACGGAGAAAAGGGCCCATAGCGAATATCTTTCCATACTAGACCAATATAAATCATGTCCTTCTCCTTCACTCGCAAAAATCCCTTCCCTTAAAAATAAAAGGATGACAAGCATCCCACCAAGCCAAATGGAAGCTGCGACCAAATGAGTAAAATCAAACAAAATCGCCACCGTTTCATATGGAGAACTAGACGGATGACCAAGAAATGCTTTTGAGAGCATTATGCCTAAAAACGCTAATCCAGGGATAGTCAGGCGCTTTCTGTCTGTGTATATTTTCCAAATGTAAAGATGGCTCAAATAGAGGATAACCAACAAGATTGTTTGCAGAATCCAGATGGTCCCTTCTTTCGTACTTTTCAGGGTTTCCAACAAATTACTGATGCTTAAGGATGCTAGTAAACCTCCACCAGCATAGCTTTGTGTCTGTATGAAAATGGAGCTGATAATACTGATTGCTAGTAATGCTATTGCTGTAATCGAGACAGTTTGGGTCCTTTTTATTAAACTATTGGATAATTTCTTGCCCTTATACCATATCAAATAGAACAATAATATCCCCATATATAAAGAAAATCCGATATAAAGGAAGCCTTTATTTATCATTGTACTTATAAATGTAAACATATTTCCATTTTCTTGTTGTGTTGGGAAAGCCGTTCCCTCAGGTAATTCTCCAATACTAAAAGGAATCATTCCTGAAACAGAATGTCCATCTGCTGATACTACTCTCCACTCAACTGTATAAATATCGTTAGGTAAATCTGGCTGTAAATCTACTGTCATTGATTTCTCTGTTTTGGGGTCTATCTTAACATTTTTCTGATCTACTCTCTCTCCAGATGAGTTTAAAACATTTAATATCGTAAAACCAGTTTGGATTTTTTCATTAAATTCTATGTAAACATTTTTCGGTGCTGTTTCTAATATTTCATTTTCATTAGGAGTGGAATTAGTAATATATGCATGGGCAGATACTGTATTAACTCCGATAAAATAAAATATAAGTGCAGCTAATTGTAACATTAGTAGCTTTTTCCATTTCACTTTTTTCATCACGTCCCTCTATGTTCATCCTGCACCACTCAATTATAGCGAATGAACCACAATTCGTACAAGGAAGAGATCGACTAGGCAATAATTCCGTTTATTCTGATATATGAAACTTCCATTAGTTGAATCAATTGTACCTATACGGTTAAGCGATCTCCACCTACTCTCATTCTCTTAAGAAAAAAACCTCTTACCTAATAGCTAGAATACAGTCGTTATTTGTCTAAATAATAGCATATTTTGCGCTTTCCCGAGAAATATATATTAATTTTTTTATATAAATATCGTATATTTTCCTTCATGGCGGTAAAGAATAAGAACAAAATAAAAAGGAGGTAAGTCAATGGATATTAGCATGACTGCTGATGAAGTAATGTTGACTATTCAACAATTACGTTCAAATGGCATGAATATGAATAAAAAGAAGGTAAAGCAAAGCCATCCAGAATTAATGCGCCATGCGCTACATTATTTCCCTGATTGGAACAGTGCGGTTGAAAAAAGTGAATTAGCTTAATAGTTAACCGAACGATTGCTTCTTAGACCTACATATTCAAGATCGTGTAAATAACACCATAGACTTACGAAAAGGGACTTCTGTTACCCATTTTTACATACAGAATAAAAGATATCTAAAAAGAAGAATACAGAAGCTCATCGAGGCTTTCCATAAACATGAAAACCATCTTTAACAGGCAAGATGGCCATTTATTGGAAAGCTCTCTTTTTATTTCCATTCCAAAGCACTAATAGTAAGGAAGAAGGGTACTATATTACGATGAAGGAATTGATAATTTTACTTAAGAATGGGAATCGATCTGCTCTCCTTGCTGCACTCGTAAATACGATTATTTCCGTCTTAAAAGGAGTCGCATTTTTCTTATCTGGCAATGTCGCTATGTTTGCAGAAACCATGCATTCCCTTGGCGATGCAGCCAATCAATTTTTTGTATTTATTGGATCGGCATTAAGCAAAAAAGCCCCTACCAAGCGGTTTCCTGGTGGATTTGGCAGACTAGTAAATATTGTTTTATTATTTGCCGTCCTTATCGTCGGAATAATGGCATATGAAACAGTCAGAGAAGGCATCGACCATGTCATTAACCCCCAGGAATCAACCGCCTTTTTGCTTATTATCAGCGTTCTTTCTCTATCTGTATCTCTTGAGTTTATTGTGTTAACAAAGGCTATGAAAGAAATTGTCACAAATGCTGGGGTAAAAACAAGAGGTTTGAAACTTTATTCATCTAGTTTTACCTATTTAAAATCGGCAAAACCGGCAACAAAATTGGTTTTTTTAGAAGATTCTGTTGCAACTGCCGGAGGAATATTAGCAATCCTCGCAGTTGTTGTAACGGAATATACAAATTTTAAACAAGCAGAAGGGATCGTATCTATTGTTATTGGATTACTTATGTTTATTGTAGTTGGAAGAGTGTTCTTAGATAATGCAGCAGGTGCGATTGGTGAAGCTGATTTAGAAATGCAGGGGGTAATTGGCAACATCGCTATGAAAGATCCAGATGTAAGAGATATTCAAGGGCTTGCTGTATTTAAAGAGGGGGAAGATTTTCATGTAGAGCTAAGCATTGAAATTGATAGCAAATTAACGGTAGAACAAGTAGATAAAATAAGACAGCGAATAGAGAAACAAATACTATCAGAAAAAGGAGTTTCTGATATCATCATTGAATTTGATAAGGATGATGGAATTTTAAATTGGCCAAATTCCATTCATAAAAATGAAAAAAGAAAGAAAATGCTAGAAAAACATTCCTCTTGGAAAAATGTTGATTAATTCAATTGACGTAAACATCCTTCCATCGTTGTGAAATAATATATTTGTGAAAAGGTCAGGATTATCCTCTTTCATTAGAACCCTGACCGAAAAATATACTATTCATTTACCGCATCTTCAAAAGGTGCAAAAAAAACGCCTTTAGGGGCAAGGATATTTGTTTCTGATTCCTCTTCTCTTCCGTTAACTTCATAAACCCCTGCTGGGAAGTAATCATAATAGCCAGATTTCACGTGTAAATCGACGTAATATTCATCCAGTTCCCTCATTAATAGATGATAAGCTTCCCTATCGATAATTTCACCTAAATCATCCAATTCAAAATTCTCTTTTAGTGCTTCTATGAAAGGTTCATAAGAGTCTGCAGCAACATATAAATCTACATCACAGCATTCCATGCAGAGCAAGACCTCTTCTCCTTTTATATTTTCATATGCATAATCGACCATTTCTTTTAAAATCTGTTGTATTTTATCTTTATTAACCAAATTCATGGTTGTTTTCACTGCAATTCCCTCCAACTTTTTACAAAAGCTATACAATTAACCTATAGCTTTATCATACACAAAAATAAGTACAAAATGAAATGATATCCTTTTGTATTTGTTGGCAATGATTACATCACTATTTTTTTTACTATCTCATAGGAACGTAATCGATCTGTTTGGGAATAGACTTGGGTATTTATTATCATTTCATCTGCTTGCGTTTCATCTAAGAACGCTTGTAATTTTCTTGCGACCGTTTCCTCCGAACCAATAATAGAAGCTTTAAGTTGCTTCTGTACAATCGATTTTTCATAAGTAGTCCACAGTGCTTCCATATTTGGAACCGGCGGCTTTAGTTGGGTCGGATTGTTTCGAATTAGACTTAAAAATTGCTGTTGTGAAGAAGTTGCAAGAAATTCTGCCCTTTCATCTGTGTCTGCCGCAATAATATTTACCCCCACCATTGCATAAGGTTGCTTCAATTTATCCGACGGTGTAAACGAATTATAATAGGTATGGAGAGCAGGCACTGTATAATCTGGTGAAAAATGGCTTGCAAAAGCAAATGGAAGACCAAGACTTCCTGCTAATCTCGCACTAAAATCACTGGATCCTAATAACCAAATCGGTATTGCCAATCCTTCTCCAGGAATTGCTCTTACAGGCAATCTAGTTTCCTCATGTGATTTTAAGTACGTACTTAATTCCTCCACTAATTCAGGAAAGTCATTTCCATCACTTGGATAACGACGTAAAGCCCTTGCAGTCAACTGATCACTTCCAGGTGCCCTACCTAAACCTAAATCAATTCGATTAGGATACATGGATTCTAACGTTCCAAATTGTTCGGCAATAACTAATGGTGAATGATTCGGAAGCATGATACCACCAGAACCAACTCTTATTTTACTTGTTCCTCCAGCTATATAGCCAATCAAAACTGATGTTGCACTGCTAGCTATTCCAGGCATGCTATGATGTTCTGCAACCCAATACCGGTTATAGCCCCATTTTTCAACATGGCGAGCAAGCTCTAAACTATTTTTAAAGCTTTCTGTAGCATTACTGCCTTCTTTTATTGGTGCTAAATCAAGTACAGAGAACTTTATATCTTTCAGAGTTTTTCCCATAATCCCTCATCCCTTCCTTTATCTCCTTCCATACTATAACTGACTTTTTTAGTCTTCAAGTTTATTGCTTGTATAAGGATGTTTAGCCTCTCACTCTAAATGATTCAATAATTGCTTGCTATTCATATATTCCAATGTTTCTTTCTGATAATTTGACAGAATATATTCTATTTGTGGCATCGGAGACACAATCGGTATTTTTTTCTTTTTAATAATCCGGATAATCGGCTTTGCTGTTGATTTGGACTCCTTTATCATCCATTTATCTTTTTTCTTCTGAAGTGTTAAATCGATAATACCTAAATGATTTCCCCAATTTCCTGCTTGTACAGTTGGTTTTCCATTGATTAATCCCTTATCATGATTCACACCTTTCGGCCCCTTTGCCCCCTTTACCGGAAAGATGCCGTGGGTATGGCCATAAAGAATGACATCAATTCCTTCCACCTTACTAATATCTCGAACATTATTTCCTGATTTCGGTCTATAATTCTGATCAGAATACAATCCCGCATGTACTAACGCAATTATTATATCAGCACCTTTTTTTTTCATTTGAGGTACAATTTCTTCTGCTGTTTTTCGCATATTCTTTATAATTAATCTATTTTCAAAATGTTCCTTATCCCAAACTTGTGTTATTGGCGTAATAAGTCCAATTACTCCCACCTTTAACTTTTCCATTTCTCCATTTTCATTTACTACATCTTTATCCAGTAGTAAATATGGTTGAAAAAAATGGATGTCGTCTTGTTCATACTCATTGCGATCATCTACATATATATTCGCATTTGTATATGGGAAATCTGCCCCCCTTAATGTATTTAAAAGAAAATCAAGACCATAATTAAACTCATGATTTCCAACTGTTGCTGCATCATATCCCAATAAATTCATACTTTTATATGCAGGATGAATGTCGTTCGAATAAAACATCGGAGAACTTGCAACAAACTCCGCCAATGGACTTCCCTTTATAACATCTCCTACGTCAAATAATATTGTATTTCTTTGTTCTTTTTTTGCTTGCGTTATCAAACTTGCCACTCGATTATATCCATATTCAATCGTTTTCTTTTTTTTCTCATAATTATAATCCAGTAAATAAGAATGAATATCCGTCGTTTCTAATATACGAAGTTTAACGGTAGGTTCCTTCAATGTTTCACTAATTGCTTCTATTTGGATAACATTTAGTTGCATAAAAAGGATAAGTGTGATGGAAAGAATAAATAATAATTTCTTTTTCATTTGGCTATCTCCCCTTTTTCCCAGCTTTCCTTCGATTCTTTTAGTTTATACAGATGAGGTTAGAACTACACAGTAATCACAATCGGATTCTACAAAATGATTCCCTGTATTAGAAAAATCGGGAAAATTGTCAACAAATTAGAAGTTTTGATAGCTTTTGTCTTGTTGCAGGAAATTTCTTAACAGTTCTATAAATATTACGGTAGAGATGTTCTATTACGGTGATAATTACAAAGGAGAGAGAGAAATGAAGGCATATACGATAAGGGAAGCATCAAAAAAACTTACGACAACCCCAACAATGTTAAAACAATGGGAAAAGGACTTACAAGGAATAATCATGATACCAAGAACAAAAACAGGTGCACGTATTTATACAGAAAAAGAAATTACTTTACTTCATGAAGTCAAAAATTTATATAAAGAAAAAAGGAAAACAAAAGAAGTGAAGGAATCATTAACGATGCTAATTAATCGACCTAAAAAAGAAGAAAGTAAAGAAGAAGATAAAGCAGAGCAAAACGAAAATACTTCGATTGAAGTACTTAAAAAAAATACTAACGACACACTAGAATCGAATTATCCGTACACAGCGGAACAAAACTTCCGATTGCTGCTATCCTCCTTGGAAAATTATAAACAAGATTTTCTAGAAGAGGTCAAAGGGGAAATCAGAAATGGTATTAAAAAAGAAGTTTTAGAAACAATTACAAAGGAAATAAAAGCAGGCAATGAAGAAGCCATTCATCACATTACAGATACTGTGAACAAAACACAGGAAACAACGACTGAACATTTAGAGGAGTTTTCAGAACTATTACATACAAATACAGAAAAAACAGCGATAGAATATGAAGAAATTCGCTCTAAAATAAAAAAACTTTCACAAATATCAAAAGCAGAAAGAAAAACATATTCTAAACAATGGACATCAAATGTGTCTTCTACCAAAGAAATGAAATCAATGATTGAAAACCTTTCAAAATCTAATGAAGAATTAAATAAAACAGTTGAACAACTAAACGAAAATGATCAATATTTAATGGAAACACTTCGTTTAGAAAGAGAACAAATAGATAAAGAAATTAAACAAAGAGAAAGAAACTTTCAAGAATTAGTGCAAACCTTCCGTCATACAGCTGCCTCTCATGAAAAAAAGAGACAGTGGTGGAAAATTTGGTAATCTTATTTTATTAGACTATTTATGCAAAATCATTAAAGCTACGTAAAATTTCTTTAAAGAGTAAGCAAACTTTTTTCAAATTTGCTTACTCTTTTTCTTTTGGTCATTTTATATGATAGTATGGTAGTGAAGAAATGTATTAGTATGTATTAATTGGAGGTCAAGATGTCTACAAATTATAAAATTTTATTCCTTGATATTGATGGGACGATCCTCACACCGGATGATACGATTCAAGACTCAACCAAAAAAGCAGTTCAGTTAATGAAGGAACAAGGATTAGAAGTCTTCTTAGCTACTGGAAGACCATTACACGAAATATCTCATATAGGGGAAACACTTGCGATAAAATCATTCATTGGCTACAATGGCGCTTACGCTATACATAATGGTAAAGACGTATTTAGACAACCAATGAGTCCTGACTTAGTAACTAAATACTTAGAAATTGCAAATGATAAAGGAAATGAACTAATTTTATATACAAATACACATAACCTTCTTTCTCATCCTGACGGGGAGATGACGAAGCAATTTAGCAAGAAGTTCCATCTTAAGCAAAATAGAACATTTACACTTGATGAGAAAGAAAATATCCTTGGAATTACAGTTGTGAACTTAAAAGAAAAGGATATTGCCTTATACGAAGAATTTCCTGATATTCATTTATCCCAAGTAAATATCGATGGATTTAGACATTCCTATGATGTAATAAGTGATAAAGTCAATAAAGGATTTGCCGTGTCACTGATTCTAAAAAGATTAGGGATTGAGAAGGAATTCTCCATCGCCTTTGGAGATGGTCTTAACGATAAAGAAATGTTGCAAGTAGTAGGGGAAGGCTTTGCAATGGGAAATGCTCATGAAATGTTATTTTCTTATGCAAAACATAAAACAACTTCTGTAACAGATTCCGGAATTTATAATGGGTTAAAATGGCTAGGATTGATTAAAGAATAAAATTTTACATAATACTGCTGTCTAAAGACTTTTTCAAAATTTTAAAGGGTCAGACTCCTTATCCACTGGAGACTGACCCTTTTATTACACTTCCGAACTATTCTCGCCTACATTTTCGCCATTTAGATGCTGCAAAATTTTCTTATCGTAATATTCTTCATTCATTTTGTAAGAAATTTCAAATGCAGGCGTTGTTGCAAACTCTCTTTTTATAAAATAATAATTTTCTTCTTTTATTGGCTCTGTTAAATCAAGCATGATTGTAATCTCAAGTGAAATAAGATTTTTGTTTTTGGTAATTGTTACAGTAGGATTTGTGCTTCTTCCAACTTTATTTATTAGCTTCTTATTAAAAAGCATAGAAAAATATAGCTCATTGCCACTTTTATTCTTCTTATTCAGTTTCAGTAAATAGGAATCGCCTAGATCTACTAATTTCTCTTTATCCATATTTTCTATTGCTAAAATTAATCGTATGTACGTACCTTCTACTGGTGAAATGTTTATTTTTGTTGTACTCATTTGTAACCTCCTCTTACTTGAAACCGCAAAATTGACCCTTTTTATCATATGACAACATACCCTTTATTATAACGAAAAAAGTGTACCAATAAGATAACAGGATAAATCAATAATATTATTTCAATATATTTTTTCTGTTATAACAGTACTACCTTTTTCTCCTACCTTGTATATTCTTGTCTTTCTTAAGTTATATTGCAAATAAAATGCTTATAAGTTTTTCAAATCGAAAGTTAATGCTTTTAAAAGGAAAAAAATAAATCTAAAGTGTATAATAAAGGATATTACCTTATTAATAGTTAAAAGGAAAATTTAGGTTGAGGAGTTTTGAATATGAAGGAAATTAAAACAGTAGAAACATTTGAAGAAATCATTAACAATGGCGAAACAAATATCGTAAAGTTTTTTACCACTTGGTGTCCAGATTGCACAAGAATGGATATGTTCATAGGGGAAATTATGGAAGCTAATAACGATAAAACCTGGTATAGCCTTAATAAGGATGAATTACCAGAAATAGCTGAAAAGTATGACGTAATGGGAATTCCAAGTCTGTTAATTTTTAAAGATGGCAAAAAAACAGGTCACCTACATAGTGCCAATGCAAAAACACCAGAACAAGTAGAAGAATTTTTGACAGCACAAAAGTAAATTTTTTGATAGAAAAGACGAGAAGAATTCCCTTCTCGTCTTTTCTATTGCCTTTTCTACTCTATAATCAACCAGTGTTGCGTAAACCTGCAGCAATACCATTAATCGTTAGAAGCACTTGATTCATTAATTCCTTATCCGGTATTTCTTGTTCACGAAGCTGTTTAATTAACTCTACTTGGAAGAAATTCAATGGGTCGACATATGGGTTTCTTCTATAAACAGATTCTTGAATTGTCGGCGTATGATCAAGTAATTCTTCAATTCCCGTAATTTCGAGTAATATTGCCTTTGTCTTATCATATTCTTCTTTAATATTTTGATAAATGCGATTACCAATAGCTTCATTTTCAACAAGGGAAGAATATTCTCTAGCAGTTGTTAAGTCTGCTTTCATTAGAGCCATTTGTAAATTATCAATCGTGGATCGGAAGAATGGCCACTTAGCATACATTTGCTTTAAAATTTCAATATTGCCTTGCTTTTGATTTGCAAATTCAGAAAGACCAGTACCAGAAGCATACCATGCAGGTAGCAATTGCCTACTTTGAGTCCATGCAAATACCCATGGAATGGCACGTAAATTTTCAAATGTAGTTTTATTTTTTCTACTCATTGGTCGAGAACCAATTTTTAAGTTTCCTATTTCGTTTAAAGGTGTCGCTTCTTTAAAATAGGTCATAAAATCAGGATCATTAAATACTAGTGATTGATATTTTGCCAAAGAAATAGCAGATATTTCTTCCATGGAACTTTCCCAAAGGCTTCTTTCCTCTTTATGTTCACTAATATCCTTCGAGATATGAGCAATTGCCATTAACAATGTCGACGTTGCTTGTTCCAAGCTTCGATAAGCAATATCTTCCAACAAATAACGAGAAGATAATACTTCCCCTTGTTCTGTAATCTTTACTCCATCCCCTAATGTTTCAGCTGGTTGAGATAGAATGCTTTTATTTAAAGGACCGCCGCCACGACCAAGGGAACCACCGCGGCCATGGAAAAACTTCAAGCCGATTTGATAATTGCTTGCCATTTGGTGAATCTCTCGTTGTGCCTTAAATAGCTTCCAGTTCGCCGTTAATGTACCGCCATCCTTACTTCCGTCAGAATATCCTAACATAATTTCCTGTTGGTCATTATGCCGTCTTAAATGCTCTCTATATACTGGCATACGAAATAAAGTTTCCACAATTTCTGGACCTGCAATTAAATCCTCGATTGTTTCTAATAATGGTGCAACATTTAAATGACTTTCAACTGTTCCATCAGCATGTAAGCGATAAATTCCCGCTTCTTTTGCCAATACAAGCACCTCAAGAATATCACTTGGTGATCGTGTCATACTTATTAAATAAACATTAATTGCACGCTCACCAAATTTTTTATGAGCTTCCCTAATCATCGTAAAAGTACTAATCATTTCCTGTGTTTCTTTTGAGTAGTCTTCGTTTAGCAAAAGAATCGGACGAGGATCTTTTAAAACAGACTCCAATATACCTAATTTTTCATTTTCAGGTAGATTTTTATAATCATCTGTTATGCCAACTTTGCGCAAAATCTCATCGATTGCAGATTCATGTTCTCCACTATGGTTTCGAATATCCAATGTTGCTAAATGAAAGCCAAATAATTGCACTTGACGAATTAATTTTTGCAAATCCTTTTGCTGATGAGCTTTCGGCTGATGTAGTGCAAAGCTTTCTTGAATTATGTATAAATCTTCTAACAATTCTTCTGCTTTAACATAGCCTTTTTCAGATTTCCCATATTCTTTTAATCTTTCTAAAATAATTGAAAACTTTCTGCGGTATACTTCTTTTTCTACTGGCCATTTCTTTTCAGGAGTCAAATATAGCTGTTCTTCTTCCATAATCGTTTGAATTAGCTTCGAACTAACTTTCACTCGATTAGTGGAATGACTAAATTTCTTCATTAATTCATCGACTGCACCGATGTATTTTTGAATTACTAATTCATTTTGCTTATGAAGTGTTTGCCATGTAACATCTGGAGTTACATTCGGATTACCATCTCTGTCTCCACCGATCCAAGAACCGAACCATAGAAAATTAGGTACTTTCCATTCAAAGTTAGGATAGTTTTCTTGAAGTGCATCTTGAACTTCTTGATGGATTTCCGGAAGAACATCAAACAAAGTTTGTTCAAAATAATACAGCCCATTTCTTACTTCATCCATTACAGTAGGACGTTCTTGACGAAGCTCATCCGTTTGCCACATGATGGTAATTTCCTCAAATAAATCATCATTGAAATGTTGTCGTTCTTTCTTTGTCAGCATCGGATTATCAAGTTGTTTTAAGATAGTTGCAATTCTTTTTTGGCTTTCTAGAATCGTACGTTTTGTTGATTCAGTCGGATGTGCAGTAATAATCAATTCTAATGAAAGGGTATTTAGCACCTCTTGAATCGTTTCTTCCGATAAATTCTTTTGTTTAAATGCCATAATTGCACGCTCAATGGAATATGGCTGGACGCCTTTTTCCTGACTTAATTGATATTCTCTTTTGCGACGAATACGGTGGTTTAATTCAGCTACATTCACCAAATGAAAATATTTGGAAAATGCTCGAATAACTTGTCGACGTACAGGCTTTTCTAATTGCTCCATTTCAAGCTTTAATTGATTATATGTATGTTCATTGTTTGTCTCGCGCAGTTCCTTTGCTAACTTACGTATGATCTCAACCTTCTCTAATAATTCTTGACCACCATGGTGGATAAGTACTTCACCAAGAATATTTCCGAGGTGTTTTACATCTTTTCGCAAAGGTAAACTACTCTCATTTCCTTTTATCTTTGTTGTCATTAGATTACCATCCCTTAATCTAAATTTTTAATTAACTACTCTATTATCATTAATCGTATCACTATTCTTTTAAAAATTCATTAACTAAAATCAATTATTAATAGATAGAAAAGATAGATTACAGATAATCCATCTAATAATTATATTATTCATTCGGAAATACACTTAAAATGGATTTATATTCCAATCGCTGGCGCGTGTAATAAGAAAAAATTGGTAAAATTTAATTTTGGGCTCCAAATCTATATTACATAATTTATATAACCTAAATAATTTAATGTGTAAACCCATTTTCAAAAAATAACTGAAAATTGACGGATTTTTTTTGGTACATGTTCCATTTAGAAGCAAATTATATCACATTTATAACAGGATGAAAACAAGCACTAGCGTTATGTGTTTTATTATATAAAAAGAGGAAGTGTTTCCACTTCCTCTTTTTTTAATGATGATGATGTTCTTTCGCTGGGTTATAAATTGTAAAACCTGGTTGCGGAACATGAAAATATTGAATCCATACGCCATCCAAGAAATCAGCATCTCTTGTATCTAATAAGATCGGAATGTCTTTATCAGACTGAACAACTTCATCATGCTCGGTCTTTTGGTCCAATTTCAAATCATAATGTGCATGATTTCCATGATTCTCTGTTATGTATACACGAATCATTTCGCCTTCTTCCGCCTTTTCTAGCATTTGATTGAGTACTTTTACTGCGTGTCTGTTTATTTTGACTTTCATCTAAATATTCCTCCTAAAGCAAAACCTTGCCTTCTTCTAAATACTATTCCATTGTAATCTCCCAAAGAGATGTTTGCAAATATTCAAGCCTTTTTCAGCAATTTTCCTAAATGGTTCTTATTTGCATAGGAATCGTTAGAATGTCTTAGGTGCACTTAAAAAAAGCAAATAAAAAAGCAACCCATTAACAAACCTGGATCGCTAATAAAATGATACTAATTAAATCATTGCACGGTCTTTTTGAATGGCCTTTAAATCATTTAATTCTCTTGCAAATACGTCAAATTTCTCTTTATTTAAAACATCTAAAGACTCATTGACTTTATAGTCTAAATAATTCATTCTCAATTCCAGATCTAGTAATGAGGTAATCTTTTTATTTGCGATAAATTCTTCTATTTCATCAACAAACATAAAGAAACTATAATCATTTATCATAACGAGTAGAAGCCAACCAAGGGAATCTACATACTTTTTTTCTTCTGTAACTGTAATAATATCCCCTTTATGTAAATCAAGTATGAATGTATGTTCAGGTCTAGGACAGGTACATTCGATCATATATTGAAATGGAGTTAAAACAATGAAATCATTTTTCACTATATCTTACACCTTCCTAATCTTTTCTTTATATTATTTGTCTTTATTTTAAATGAAAATGATTATCACTGTCAATTATTTTTCTTATAATTATACTGAAAATACAAATATATTTTTCTAAGACCAGCAGCATGACTACACTTTGATTTCCATGGGGCAACCGACAAGCCTTACTCGCCATTCCAGGAAGGAGACAGCCTAAATAAAAAACCTTTCATATCTCCTTTAATTTTCTAATCGCAGGAAATTTATGAAAGGTTTTCTAAATTTCTGATTCTTAAACAGAATGTGTTTCTACAACCGTACTAGTTTCTACACTACCTTTGACTGTATTTCGGTGCGCTATTTTTTCCTTAAAAGTACTCATCATAAAGGAAATAATAAACACAGACACTATACTATATAAGCCTCTAACTATACCTACACTATATAGACCAATCAAAATAACAATTGTATCAAAAATAAAATTTGTCTTCCCCATATTCCAGTTAAATTGCTTTTGAAGAGTAATAGACAAAATCTGTGCTCCTCCTAATGAAGAGCCATTCATAAATAAAATAATCGTTCCTATCCCAATAATGAATCCGCCCATAATCGAACCTAATAAAGGATAAAAAGCTATGGATGGAAGAATAATTGGGAGTAAAGAAGAAAATAAAGTAACTAAGGATACGGCTAATATTGTTGAAAATGTAAACTTCTTTCCCATTTTAAAATAAGCCAGTATATAAAACGGGATGTTTATTAAGGTGAATAAAATGGAAAAAGAAATAGGTAGCAAATAAGATACACTTAATGCCAGACCTGCTGTTCCTCCTGTAACGATGGACGAGCCTTTTAATAAATACAAACCAAATGACGTAAGAAAACATCCGAACATCATAACTGTCATTTTTTTCAAATATAACACTCCTAAAGTAACGTAAAGTAAGTGGAATAGTAATTTGAGGATTCATGGGTGAAATCCTATAAAAATATGTGGTTTTTTTGTGGAATTCTTACATATATAATGATAGAATATATCGAAGCAATTTTACATACCAATCTGAATGTATTTACCCTGTACACCCTCAAATTCGCATAAATAATTATACTAATACATTCAATTTGCAAAAAGGAGCATTTATTGTAATGGATAAAGTTGACATACAATTACTTAAAATTTTACAGGAAGATGCCAGAATTACGGTTAGTGATTTATCCAAAAAATTAGCATTAAGCCGTCCAAGTGTGTCTGAAAGGCTGTTGCGACTGCAAGAAAAAGGAATTATTTTAGAGTTCAGTGCGAGAATATCGCCTGCAAAACTAGGCAGAGAAACCCTCTTATTCATTCAAATTAGCGAGCTTAAAGAAGAACCACATGTGTTTGAGGAATTCATCAAATCAGAAACAGATATTATTGAATGTCATCGGGTGACTGGACCTGTAAGCTATACTATAAAAGCAGCTGTTTCAGGAATAGATGGGATGAGAAACTTAGTTGATCGACTTATCCCGTATGGAGCGATAAATACATCAGTCATTTTAGCATCCCCAGTTCCTTACAGACATATATTGCCAAATGACCAACCAGAAGATTAAGGTGAAAAGTCTGGTAATCATAAGCATATTTAATCGCTTATGATTACCAGACTTTTAATCTTTCTTATTCAAAATGGGCAATAAATCATGAAGATCATGTATCTCATAAGTAGGCTGAATTTCCTTTTTTTCTACATGCTCCCGATTTATCCAGACTGATTTAATTCCCGTTTTATTCGCACCTTTAATATCTGTCATCAAATTATCTCCCACCATTAAACATTCCGACTTATCTACACCAAGTAGTGAAACAGCATGTTCAAAGATGGACGGGTCAGGCTTTCCTATTCCAAAATCCCCAGAAATGACAATATGATCAAAATAAGGAGAAATTTCAGGCGTAATGGATAGCTTTGTATTTTGCAAATGAGGGGAACCATTTGTCAATAATAATAAGGAGTAATTTCCTTTTAATTGATCTAAAATAGAAAAGGTTTCCTCATAAACATGTGGCGATTGTTTTCTGTATTCTGGAAAAGCTTCTGCTAATTTCTCTCCAAATTTCGGATCATCAATTCCTAATGCTAGCAAACCTTTTGTCCATGCCTCTTTTCGATAAATCGGAATAATCTCTCTCATTTTTGGAAATGAAGCATGCTCTTCAAGAAATTCTCCCCACAGTCCTTCGAATGGATTAATGCCAATCATTTTCGTAAAAGCATAGGTATCATATCCTTCATATAGAGCTCTTGCCTCTTTGCGAACCGCTTCTTCTAAATGTTCGGCAGAAATATTAAATTTTTCTTCTGCAAGCTTGCATGTCTTTAAAAAAGCGTCTTGCACACTTTTTTTATCCCATAACAACGTGTCATCTAAATCAAATAGAATTGCTTTAATTGTCATTCTCCACGTTCTCCTTTTTTATGTAAGCGATGATTTATTGAAAAATTACTTTTTCAAATAGAATAAAAGAAAAAGTTACCTTCTTTAATAGATTACAAACGTTTTACGATTACGTAAACCCTATATTTAAATAAAAAGGATTCTGCAATCTTTATGCAAAATCCTTTTAACAGTACCTATCCAGTACATTAATATTCTAAAATATCATTTGCGTTTTTTTATAAAAACGACTTTTAAATAATTACTCTCTTTTACATCTTTTATATTGGCAAAATCATTTGGTAAGCCAAATTGCTCTAAAATTTGATATCTGTCTTTTTGATGGGAAAAGGCTGCATCGATAAAGCTTTTGAATTTTTTCATATCAATAGTAGCACAATTAGTGGAAGCGACAATGATTCCATCATTATTAGTAATCGCAATTGCTTCCTTAAGTAAATTTGTATAGTCTTTTGCTGCTCGAAAAGTATGTTTTTTGGAACGAGCAAAGCTTGGTGGATCCAGAATGACCATGTCAAAGGAAAACTGTTTCTTTACTGCATACTTAAAATAATGAAAAACATCTTCTACTATAATGTTTTGACTCGTTAAATCTATTTCATTTAGTAAGAAGTTATCTGCTGTTTTTTGTTTGGAGCGATTCGCTAAATCAACACTTGTTGTTGATTTACTGCCACCAACTGCTGCGGCCACGGAAAATGCACCAGTATAAGAGAAGGTATTTAGAACGTTTTTACCATGCGCATATTTTTCGCGAATGGTTCTACGCACATCTCGTTGGTCTAAAAAGATCCCTGTCATAGCTCCTTCGTTTAAGTTTACCGCATATTTAACACCATTCTCTAATACAGTAATGGGAAACTCCCCTCTTTTGCCGCTCACAAAATCATCATCTTCTAAATAAGTTCCTTTTTGATCAAATCTTTTTTTCTCGTATATCCCGTCCACATCTAATAATTGTTGTAACGATTCTACAATCCAGCTTTTGTATTTATAAATTCCAATACTGTACCATTGTATTAAAAGATATTTGTTATAAGAATCCACAGTGAATCCACCAATTCCATCCCCTTCTCCATTAAAAATACGAAAAGCTGTTGTATTTGTATCTTTAAAATAGGAAACTCTTCTATCAATCGCTTTCTTCAATTTCCTTTTAAAAAATGAAGCATCAATAGGAATGTTTTGCTCTCTCGATAAAATCCAGCCGATTCCTTTATTTTGAATGGCATAATATCCTCTGCCAATAAACTTATTCCTTTTTGTTACGACATCGATTATTTGCCCTTCTTCTAGACTGTTGGTAGATGCAATAGCGTCTTTATATAATAAGGGATTACCATTTAGGAGGTTTTTTTCATACGGAGTTTCAATTTGTACTGTTACAATATCCATTTTGTCACCTTTTACTTTCAGAGCTGATATTTTATTTCTTTTTCTATTATACATGAAATGATGATAGACGCTAGTGCTAGAGGGTATTCACATAGATAGGCATCCTATAATTAGCAGGATGCCTCTGTTTCTTTTATTTTGCGGTAATGATTTCATCTACAATCCCATAACTTTTTGCTTCTTCTGCACTCATAAAGTAATCTCTTTCTGTGTCATGTGCTATTTTTTCAATAGACTGACCTGTTTTATCTGCAATAATCTGATTTATATGACTTTTAAGCTTCACTATTCTTCTGGCAGAAATTTCTATTTCTGTTGCTTGCCCCTTTGTACCACCTAATGGCTGATGAATCATAATTTCACTATTCGGCAAGGCATATCTTTTTCCTTTCGCGCCAGCAAGGAGCAATAACGCACCAAAGGAGGCTGCCATTCCTGTACAAATCGTACGAACATCTGGTTTGATATAGTGCATCGTGTCAAATATAGCAAAGCCAGCTGAAGTTGATCCTCCTGGACTATTTATATATAAGGAAATATCTTTATCTGGATCCTCGGCCGCGAGAAATAACAATTGTGCGACAATATTATTGGCGACAGCATCATTGATTTCATCGCCTAGCATGATAATTCTGTCCTTCAATAATCTTGAATAGATGTCATAGGATCTTTCTCCACCTGATGATTGTTCAATTACATATGGAATCGTGCTCATTTTTTTCGCTCCCATTTTAATAAAGTGTTTAAGCTGCCATAAGCATGGAATGATGTGACGGATATTTTTTCACTTGTTTCGCTAATACGCTTTCCTTATAGATGAAGTTAAACAATATAGCTGGATCTTCCTTTTTTAAAACTTCATAATAGAGGTAACTAAGTGCATCTCTATTTTCTTCTAGATGAAGTTTTCCAGAAGAGCCATCTTTTTTTAATTGAGTTCTTGCCCGAAATAAAACTGATTTAGCTGCAGTCTCACTCATATTTAGTTGCTCGCCAACCTCTTTCAAACGAAATTGAAATCCTTCCACAAGCATATATACGATACCTTGTTTTAATGTCAGCTTTTCAGCAAGATATTCAGCAAGTATCATGGAAGTTAAACTATTTTTTTCTATTCCTATTTCTTTTGCTTGGATGCCAATTAGGTCTTTCTTTTTTCTTTGCTTATCGATTCGCTTATTTCTGGCTATTTTTTTTAGTAATGCCGGTGTAATATCTTGCTCTTTATAATTTTCTATCGCTTTTAAAAGAGAATCTTGGATTAAATCTTCCCGTTCCCATTTGTCCATCGAAAGATATTGACAATAAAGGTCGAGTTTTCGATACAGTTCGTTTATATCTGGTAGTTCCCCTCTCATCCTTTCATCCCTCCTTTGGCTGTTTATATATTAAACGTTTGAAAAAGCAAAAAAGATACGGGGATAATACATTTATTTCTTTTCATTTTTGCTTTCTTCTAATCGATACTTTTTTCCATTCTCATTTTCTGCCGTTTCATCATCTAGGTTCATTGATGCAAGCAACTTTCTTGCTCGGTCTTCCATCATGTTATAGCTTTGCCACTTTACATCTCTTTTTTCAAGAAGTTCTTTTTTTGCGAGTAATACATGTTTTATGCTATTCATTTCTCGATTTCTTTCGTAATAATTCATTAGAACAGGAACTGTAGAAAGGGATAGTGATTCAATATATTGTAAATCGATTAAATTTGTCTCTTCAAATCGCTCTAAATTTTTACTAACGATAAATCGATCCACATCAATTACATTAAGCCCACAGTAATATAACAATGCAAGCAGCAAAAAAATGCGCATAAGCTGAATTTTTTCTATCCAAATCTTAATCATCGTAAAAGCAAATAACACTGCTAATAGGAAAATAAAGGAATGGGAAAACAATCGTAAATATGTGTAGCCGTAAGCCTGTTCATATAAGCTTAATCGCAAATGTGCAGATAAAAGAATTATAAAACTGAAAATAATTAGTAAGGATAAACTAGTTTTTATTAAGATGGTTCTACTTTTACTAAATCTATTGACTAATAAGGTGATTGAGATATTAATAATCGTTACAATAATCAACTCAAAAAATCCTCTTTTTGCATAAGTTGCATAGGTAAAACCATTCATTAATACATCATTAAAAAAATATTGAAACTCAAATATTGTATAAAACAAATACAATCCATTTATAGAAATTAAAATTGTTAATAAGGTCGCTTGTTCCCAACTCCTATTTATTTCCTTTTTATCTTTCAAAATTATAACTGACTTCTTGCTAATTGTTTTTATCCATAGTACTAAAAAAACAAATACTAAGAGGATACGGAGGAAAATACTTATTTTATCTATATTAAACGATACAAGATGTGTAATCATTTTTTCAATCAAAATGCTAAAATACTGGTCTGATGAACTTAAGAGAAAAATTAAGACAAATAATATTGGTAATACGATAACAATTCCTAATAATATTCTTTTTGCTATAGCATAATTCCTTTCATTCTCATATTCCTTTATCCTTTTTCGCACAAGTATTGAAAGATACCTACTAAATTTAAATAAGGAGGAAAATTTCTTTTGCATGTACCAAAGGAATTCAACATTGCTCCAACTAAGAAAAGATGGACTTGTGATTAGAATTGTATGTACACCTATTAACAGAAAGATGACCAACAGATTAACAGCATAAAAAGGTGGATTTGCAACGAAAACGAAAGACAAAGTTAAAGTCCAAATACATATAAAAATATAAATTCCAACGATTCGATGTGTATGAGTCTCCTTTTTCGTCATGTAAAAATAAAAAACATAATAAGCGACAACAAAAAAGCTAAGAGAAATACCAATTTTCTCTGTAAATAATGTCACTTCTGCAAAAATGGCAAGCAATAAACATCCGATAAAATAAAAACTATTTTTCTTATTCATTTCCATCTTCTCCTTTACATAGAAATTCTATATAGTTATTTAAAAAAATAACACCATTATACAAAGTAATTCTAGGTAGAATAAAGAAGAACAACTTAAATAGACTTCGTTGTTCCAAAGCGAAATGCGAGAAAACATATTGGGTACAAAATAATCGTAAATGCGATACAAATCAAGATAAATTCAGGTGTAAGTAATGGATCAAAAAAGGTTATGGGAATAATGTTGAAAACAACTGAGCACATTAACATAATATTCGGAATTAACGAGATACAAAACGTTTTCATTAATAATTTTTTACCACCAAGTCCAAATTCCTTCCCGACTTCATACCCTAGTAAGAGCCAAAAAAATAAATAGAGCACAATAAGAAAGAATGGAATACTAGTAAGAAATAACCATAATCTACTAATGATTGGATTCGAAATGTGATGGTAAATAATCGTTAAACCAATCCCACCTGTAAAGAATATTAAATTTGCCAAAAAGAAATTCCATTGTGTATTCTTTGCTGTCATGGTTAGTTCTTCTTGATATAATGCAGCAATTTCTTGAGGTGTGCCTAACTTTTCTACCGCGATTAGGATTGCTTCTTTTACCGTGCACTGCTCGCTTAATAGAATATCTTCTAGCAAATCAGTGAGATGATGCTCATATTCCATGCATATCTCCTCTGATTGATTATGGTTCTTTAATAACTCTCGAAGTTGTTTCATAAAGGAATCTTTTGAATAAATCATAGCCCTTTTCTTCCGATCACTTTATCTATGGTTTGCACAAAATTTTTCCATTCAGTGGTCTTTTGCTCCAAGATTTGAAGACCTGTCTCTGTTATTCGATAATATTTTCTCGCTGGCCCTTTTTCTGATTCTTTCCAAAATGATTCTACATATTCTTGTTTCTCCAATTTATGTAGGGCAGGATATAAGGTCCCTTCTTTTACCTGTAAAGAGTAGTCGCTTCTCCTCTCCATCTCTTTAACAAGTTCATATCCATACATTTCTTTTTCTGCTAAAAGCTGGAGCAGGATTAAGGAGGTACTCCCTTTTACCAATTCTCTGTTAAACATTTTTTCACCTACCTAGAATTAAAATGTACTATAGGTAGTATTTTAGCGTCCAAACCTATATAATGCAATATTTTGCTACAATTCCTTCCACTAATTTTTCCCTACAATCTTCTTGTGGTACTATATAATCCACAAGTTCTTTACTATTCATAAGGTGAAAGGTGTTTTATTTCATGGTAAAAACGCATAAAAAAGAAACTACTTCACATTTAATAATGCGATACTTCATGCTCACAATTGGGGCTGGTTTTGCAGCAATCGCTATTGATTTATTCTTAGCTCCAAATACGATTATTGATGGCGGTGTCATCGGGATTTCCTTAATTCTTAAATATAGTTATGGTCTAAGCTTTGGAGTCCTAGTGTTCATTCTCAATCTCCCTTTTTTATATGCGGGCTATAAATACATTGGGAAGAACTTTTGTATTTCTTCCCTTTATTCGATTATAATGCTCGCTATTATTGAATTTTTGCTCGAACATTTTGAGCCAATAACTACACAGCCACTACTTGCAACAGTTTTTGGTGGATTATTGCTTGGGGCTGGTGTAGGGATTGTCATTAGAAATTCTGGTGCGTTAGATGGCACAGAAATACTTGGAATCCTCCTCACTAAAAGAATCCCGTTTTCCGTCGGAGAATTTGTGATGTTTATAAATGTCTTTATTTTCTCCTGGGCAGGGTTCGTATTAGGCTGGGAACAAGCGATGTTCTCCATCCTTACCTATTATATTGCGAGTAAAGCGATTGACTCTGTTATCCAAGGCTTTGATGATACAAAAGCTGCAATGGTTATCTCTGATGAATATGAAGAAATTGCACAAGCCCTTTCTGATCGTTTGGGCAGAGGGGTAACAAAGCTTAAAGGAAAAGGCGGCTATTTGGATCAAGAGAAGGAAGTATTGTATGTAGTATTTACACGATTAGAAGTAGCTAAATTCCGAAGTATCGTCCAAGAAATCGACCCAAATGCTTTTATTACGATTATGGATACACAGGAGGCTCATGGCGGGAAATTTTCTAAGTCTGCGATTCATTGATTTTTTACAGAGCACCTCATCCATAAATAACCACTATGAGAAAGGAGCTTTATTTAAGAGAAACATTGATGATAATATTTATTATGTTTTTTTCAAAGAGATAACGGATTCATTAGAAAAAACTTTAGAACAACAAATATTTTATTCCCTATTATAAAAATAGTCGAAGTAAAAACAACTCATACTGTAGGCAAAACCCTTGTAATTAGAGATTTTGTCTACTGTTTATTTATATGGTTATGGTACTCTCTCATACAGATGTTGATTGGCTACAGGGGTTTCACGTTCCATGACACAAGTGTTATGCAGGTTCACAGCTCACTGACCCATAATGTGAGTACTCGAAACGTCCATAGTTACTCTCTATCATTCGTTTGGTATTTATAATTATAATGAGGATGAGGCTGGGACTAAATATTTCAACCAACAATAAACACGAACTATAATGTAATTATATTATATAAAAGTTCGTGTTTGTTTTTTTAGAAAAAGGTTTAAAAACGAAGTGAAATGGAGCGGAGGACGCTCGACTCCTGCGGGAAATAGAGGAAAAGCTGAGACCCCGCAGCGCAGCGAGGAGGCTCAGCTTCCTCCCCGGCGCATCGTGCGTCTGTAGCGAAATGGAACGTCTTAGTTTTTACACTTACCTATATTTAAAAACAGAGATTAAGTAGCTTTATTTAAGAGCTAAATTAAACATTGTTCGTCTTTAATGATTAGTTATTTAGTTTTGTCCAACCCTCTTTATAAATACATTTAATAACAAGATTATTAAAAAAAGTACCCCAAAAATCGCAGCTATAATTTCAGTAACCTTATCATTATTATCCTCTTTATTATCTTTATTAATTAGTTTTCTATATTTAGCTTGTATTTCTCTTTTTTTATCATTAGTCGATTTCATATTAACCCCCTCTTGATTAGATTTTTACATTCGATTAAAGTTTAAGGATTTATCATTCTTGTTCAACTTCAATGAGTTTTATTAGCACATCTATAAAATATCGAAAAGATATTTTATAGATGTGTAGTTATATGAGAGATAAAATAACAGGCAGCGTTATTAAACTAGCTAATGTACTAAATAAAGTCGCACTAGAAACAAAATCTGGTTCTGTTCCATATTGAACAGCGTAAAGTGTCGTGTTTGCTGCAGCTGGCATTCCAGCAAGTAGGATCATGATTTGCTTTAATAGCTCATCTACTGGCAAAATGAATGTCAGAAGCCAGGCAATAACTGGCGAGACAATTAGCTTTAATAACAAAGAGATGGATAAAGGTCGATAGGCAATTTTTCTGACACTTACATTAGCGAGCTGGATGCCCAATACAAGCATCACAGTTGGTATAGCTGCATTTCCAACTAGTTTAATAGCTTCTAGCATTGTTTCTCCAATCGGTATTTGCAAGGAATGAAAAATAGTACCTAATATCGCCCCATACATAACAGGTACCTTTAGCACTTTCTTTAAGGTATCTGTTCCGTTCCCGTCGTCAACAGAACCTTTCGCTGCATAGTAGACACCTATCGTCACCATGATTAATTGTTGAATAACCATTAAAATAACTGCATAATGTAAGCCAGGCTCACCGAACACGAATAAAACAAGTGGTGTGCCATAATTGCCGTTGTTCATAAATGCGGAAGATAAAATCATCCCACATGTCTTCCTAACCGAATACCCTCTAAAATAGCCAATAACATAAACAATAGCAACAATACCTAACACTAAAGTTAATGCATAAAGCGTCATATACAAATAGTCCATTGTAAAAGTTGTTTCATAAAATACACTAAATGACAATAATGGTGTCATTAAATAAACAGATACAGCTGATACAGATTTAATGTCAATATGAAGCTTCTTTTGCCCAATAAATCCAACAGCGAAAATAAAGAAAATCGGTAATAAAATACTTAAATACTCCAATATCATCATCCAATCTACCTAATGTATGGCTTCATCTAAAAGTAGAGTCTACACTTTCTAGAATTTTTCCACCCTGCTGTTAGTTTCTGACTTGCCCATCTCCATAAATGAAGTATTTAACAGATGTTAATGCATTTAGTCCCATTGGTCCCCTTGCATGAAGTTTTTGTGTACTTATGCCAATCTCCGCTCCATAGCCGAATTCAAATCCATCTGTAAATCTAGTACTAGCATTATGGTAGACTGCTGCTGCATCCACTCCTGCTAAAAAAGTAGTTGCATTTTCTTTATTCTCGGTAATGATTGCTTCTGAGTGTTTTGTTCCATATTTATTAATATGATTGATTGCATCCATAACTCCTTTTACAACCTTTATACTAATCTTTAAAGCAGAATATTCTGTATACCAATCATCTTCTGTCGCTTCTATTGCTGTTTCATATGCAGCACAAACTGTTTGATCACCGTAAATTTCGACTCCTCTATTGTCTAATGCTTGTAATAGCGATAATCCATTTTGCTTAAACCATTTTTCTTCTATTAAAATAGTTTCTAGAGCATTACAAACAGATGGGCGCTGAGTTTTTCCGTTTAAGCTGATTTTTTTTGCCATGTCGATATTAGCTGTTTCATCGATATATAAATGACAATTTCCAGCCCCAGTTTCAATAACAGGAACAGTTGCTTCTCTTACTACTGTTTCAATTAACCCTTTTCCACCACGAGGTATTAAAACATCTAAGAATTCTTTTAAATGGAATAGCTCTTTTGCCGTTTCCCTGCTCGTATCCTCGATTAATTGAACAGCTTCTTTAGGCAAAGCTGATTTTTCAAGTGCCTTATGAATGGAATGAACAAGTGCTATATTTGATTCCTTCGCTGAAGAACTCCCTCTTAAGACAATACTGTTTCCTGTTTTCAAGGCAAGGCTTGCCGCATCTATGGTAACATTTGGCCTTGCTTCATAAATCATGCCCATTACTCCAATTGGAACTGTTTTCTTCAGTATTTTTAGACCATTATCTTTTTCTATTTCTTCCACTACTACACCCACTGGATCCTTCAGCTTCACTAGCTCCTTTAAAGCGGAAGCCATATCCTTCATTCTTTTTTCATCCAGCATAATTCGATCTAATATAGAAGAAGTAAGACCGTTTTCTTTTCCCTTTTCAAGATCGACCTTATTCGCTGCCATAATCAAGTCTTTATCTTCTAATAATTGATTACTAATTAATAATAATGCATCATTCTTTTCATCTGTTGATTTATTTAATAATTGATAGCTTGCTTTCTTTGCTAATTCACCTTTTTGATAAACCTCTCCCATTTTCATCTCTCCCTTGTCAAATTTTCACCCATTTATCACGGTGAATTACTTCCAATTTCGGATTTTTATCCAGTCTTTTTTCTGCCGTTCTTTGTGTGATGATTTTTTTTAATTCTTCAGAAGAGTAAAGCACTTCACCTTTTCCAATAATGCCATTTATACCAAATACCTCTACTACATTCCCTTTTTCAAAAATACCTTCTACTTTATAAATCCCTGCTGGTAATAAACTACTCCCATTATGAACCAAAGCAATTTCTGCCCCTTCATCGACATACAAGCTTCCTTGTACGGTGGAATGCAGTGAAATCCATTGACGATTACTATTAATCAATGTTAACGCATCGGAACCAATATAAGTTCCATCCCCATTACCATCCATAATATCAATTAACTTATTTTCACCCGATCCTTTTCCAATGAATACCTTTACACCTAATGACAATGCTGTTTCTGCTGCAATGAGTTTTGATTTCATACCTCCTGTTCCAACCTTTGATCCACTACCTTTTGCTACGTTTTTCCATACTTCTGTAATTTCCGGCAAATAATCAATTCGTTTTGCTGTTTGGTCTTCTTTCGGATTCTTGTTATACAAACCATTAATATCTGTAAGAATAATCAATTGATCTGCATGTATAAGACCACTAACGAGAGCGGATAACATATCATTGTCTCCAAATGTTAATTCTTCTACAGATACAGTGTCGTTCTCATTAATAATAGGCAAAATATTTCTTTCTAATAATTCTGTAAGCGTGGAATAGGCATTTCGGTATCGATCTCGCTTGGAAAAATCGTTGCGCGTTATTAAAATTTGTGCTGGCACTATGCCATACTTACTTAATTGTTCATTATAGCTTTGAATTAATAAGCTTTGACCAACAGCAGCTGCAGCCTGCTTTCCTTTGAGTGTGACTGGTCTTGCCGGATAGCCTAATTTTGCAAAACCAGCCGCGACAGCACCAGAAGAAACTAATAATACTTCATGGCCACTATTTTTTAAATTGGCAATGCTTGCAATATGGTCCCCTAATTTTGATTGGTCGATTGCACCCTTTGAATCTGTGAGAGAGCTGCTTCCGATTTTTACGACAATCCTTTTTTTCTCCATGTTATTTCCTCCGAACTTTAGTAAACCTGCGCCTATTTTTACAAAGAAATAGAAAAAAGCCCTTTTCATTTCCTTATAAAAGGACGAAAAAGGGCTTTCCGTGGTACCACCTTTATTGAATCAATTCAAACAATTGATTCCACTCTGTCTGATAACGCAAGAAATGCGCCTATTGTAATAGGACTTGAAAGGTAGGTTCTGTGAACTTTTATAATGAAGTCTTTCAGCTTATAAACTTCACTCTCTTTTATAAAAGCGTCTCACATACTAGTCCTTTCGCTTCGTTCATTTTTCTTTTTACTTATTATAAGCAGTTTTTTCTGTGGTTTCAATTGTTTTTTTATTTATCGACCAGAAAAAATAATTTTTAGTGTGAAGAACAGAAAAACTAGTTTTTTATTTATCGACCAGAAAAAATAATTTTTAGTGTGAAGAACAGAAAAACTAGTTTTTTATTTCTGCAGCTTCTCTATTTAGAGCCCATTTTCTTATTGCATGGGCTACTCCATTTTCATTATTTGTTAAGGTTACAACATCTGCTGTCTCCTTTACAAAGTCCTGAGCATTTCCCATTGCCACTCCTATGCCAGCTTCTTTAATCATGCTAATATCGTTCAGGCTGTCTCCAGCTGCCAATACCTGATCCATTGAGATATGTAATAGCTCACATACTTTTTTGAGGCCTCTTGCTTTATTAATTCCTAATGCATTTACCTCAATATTTACAGGGGATGAATTACTGATTTCAAAACATTTCTTCTCTTGTAAACTGTTCAAAACCTTTTCTCTAATTTGATTATCTTCAATATGAAAACCAAACTTTAGCCACTCTAATTCTCTTACATTTTCCGGCATCTCATCAAACCATAATTTATCACAGCTAGTTGCCCACATTTTTGCTTTGTGTTGCTGTGCTAGGCCCCACATCCATTGGATATGATTGGCATCCACAAGATTTCTATCAATTAAATTTCCCTTTGTATCCCAAATTTCACTACCGTTTACTGTAACTAAATATGATTTTAATAAAAGACTTTTTGCGTGATCCTTACAAGTAGCAAGAGAGCGACCTGTACTTAACACAACATGTAATCCATTATCGTGGGCTTCTTTAATTGCTTTTCGGTTTTCCTCTGGTATTTCCCCTTTTTCATTCAATAATGTCCCATCCATGTCAAGAGCAATCAGCTTAATGTCCTTATCTTCCAACTTTTTCGTCACTTTGCTTTTCCTCCTAATTTTTATATTTAGAAGTGATAGCCAAAAAATACGACTGACAGAATACCACTTTCTTAAGGCCCTAGCTTCATATCTTGCTTAGCCAAAGCATCTTTTTTTACTATGTAAGATGATTACTATTTAATCTTGTTTACTGTTTGGACAAATAAATTTCATCTTACATGCCATTCATTTTTATCAACACTTTATCTACAAGCATTAATTCCTACATACTAACATAGTATAACGATTTCTTTTGAAAAAGTAAAAAATTCCGATAACTCCAAATAAACTTCATATAGTTATTACATTCTTAACATATCTTTCATGATTGAAATAAATATTCAGTCACAAAAACCATGATTATGCTTCAATGCTACTATTTATGTGTATTTTCTTACTCGAATATACACTATGCAAAATCATCCCAAGCATTACAAAACAAATACCGAGAAGACTAATAGAGGTTGGTAAAGGAGAAGATAAAAAGATTATTTCACCAAACAAAGCAAATAAAACTTCCAATGATTGTGTTGCTTCTACAGCCCCTAATTTAACCATATTGTCTTTAACTAAGTCTGTTGCTGCAAAAAATAATACCGTCGCAATAATACCAGAAAATACTGCCACGATTGCTGATTGACCTACCTGCTGCTTTCCAGGAAGCCCGACTGTTAATACACCAATAATAGATAATAGAATCCAAAATGGAAGACTTGCAATTGTCATTCCTAATACACGTTGAAAAACATCTAATCTATCATTACAAAGCTCCATCATCTTTCGATTCCCTAACGGATACGCAAATGATGCAATAAGTATAGGAATAAGACAAAATAAAGCATCCTTTAGAGAAATAGATACAGCAAATTCTAATTGCATAATGATGACTCCAACAACGATTAAAATGGAAAAAGTTAAACTTTTTAACGGTATTTTTTTTCGAACTGATTGAAGATTTCCATCTCTTCCAATCTTATTTTCATAAAATAAAGGTGTGAGAAATATGCCAGAAATGATTGTAAGCTGCCAAGTACCCGCCACAAGCCAACCTGGTCCATATGCACCCGCAAAACAAATCCCAGCGTAAAAGAAACCAAAACCAACAGTACTCCATATTAACCAAGAAGCAGGATTTTCTTTTAACTCCTGCCATACAACCATTAAGTTATTTCTACACACCACAATTAAAATTAAGAGTGGCAACATAAAAAAATAACGTAAAGAGGCACTCCATAACCAGCTTCCTCCACCTATTTCCATCGACTGATTCAACACAAATGTAAACGCAAAAAATAGCGCTGCAAATATCCCTAAAATAATCGGTCTCAATAATTTACCCCTCTCTTTAATCGAATAACCCAATAACTTATATCCAATATATCGCATATTGAATATTTATCCTAGTGTTTTTGTAAATTGAGTTTTCTTTATGTTGTCGAGTAAAAAATAATAACAATCCGTGATCAAGGATAAAAGGAACCCAATAAGGTCTGTACTATTATAAGTACAGACCTTAAACTTAACGCTGATATTGTACACGATGAAGGTTAGCGAAAATCCCGTTCTGTGCTAATAATTCATCATGCTTTCCTTCTTCTTCTATCCCATTTTCTGTAACTACAACAATGCGATCAGCGTTGCGAATGGTCGCAAGGCGATGTGCAATCACTAGTGTTGTACGGTTTTGAGCTAGCTCATTTAATGAATTTTGGATAATTAATTCCGTTTCTGTATCAAGTGCAGAAGTCGCTTCATCTAATATGAGAATGGGCGGGTTTTTTAGGAACATCCGAGCAATAGCGATTCTTTGCTTCTGTCCACCTGACAGCTTCAATCCTCTTTCACCAATCTGCGTTTCATAACCATCTGGCAATTTAAGCACTAAATCTTCGAGATGTGCTCTTCTAACTGCTTCATGAATTTCTTCATCTGACGCATTTAAATTACCGTAAGCAATATTTTCTTTTAACGTACCTGTAAATAAAAATACATCCTGCTGTACAATTCCAATTTGCGATCTTAATGATTTCATCGTCATATCACGAATATCCATTCCGTCAATCTTGATACTCCCACTATTCACATCATAAAAACGAGGAATTAACGAACAAATCGTCGTTTTACCGGCACCAGAAGGTCCGACAAAAGCAATCGTTTCACCAGCAGTTATGGACAAATTAATATTTTTCAAAACAGGATTACTGTCATAACTAAACGTTACATCCTGTAGTGTAATATCTCCCTTTAATCCATTTACTTCTATTGCATCTTTCTTATCTAAAATCTTTGGTTCTGAATCTAGCAATTCTAAGAAACGCTTAAATCCAGCCATTCCCTTTGGATATAGTTCTAATATGGCACTAATTTTATCAATTGGTTTTTGCAATATATTTACAAACAAAATGAAAGATACTAGTTCCCCGATTTTCATTTGATCATGAAAGGTTAGCCAAGCACCAAAGACTAAAACTACTAAAGTAAAGAATCTCATTAACATATATACAGAAGAAGACGTAAGCGACATTACTTTATATGCACCTATTTTTGCCTTACGGAATCTTCTATTATTTACTGTAAATCTAGAAATTTCATAGTCTTCATTTGTAAAAGATTGAACTACACGTACACCAGAGACACTATCTTCCACTCTAGCATTTACATCTGCAATATCCCCATACATATGGCCCCATGCCTTATTCATGCTTTTGTTACAGTATGTAATGAGCCAAACTAGAATTGGAACGATAAAGATAACAATTAATGCTAGTTTTATATTAATTGTAAGCATAATCCAAAATGCACCAACAAATGTCATAAAAGCAATAAATAAATCCTCAGGTCCATGATGGGCAAGTTCTCCTATATCAAATAAATCATTGGTAATACGACTCATGATATGGCCAGTTTTTGTATTATCAAAAAAAGAAAATGATTGTCTTTGCACATGGGTAAATAATTGGCCTCGCATATCTGTTTCAATATTTATCCCAAGTTTATGGCCCCAATAATTGACTATGTATTGAAGAAAGGTACTTGTTACATATAATAGCAGTAATCCCACACCTACGGATAAAATCGTGCCCCAATTTCCTTCTGGAAGCAAATCATCAATATACCAAGAAACCGCAAGTGGAAAAGCAAGCTCTAATAGTGCAACAACGATTGCACTTGAGAAGTCGAGCGTAAATAATTTTTTATGTGGTTTATAATATGAAAAAAAACGTTTAATCATAATTTATCTCCTTCACACCTAACCTTTCTAATTTGTTATCCTCTTTTATCATTCGTTCCAGTTACTACATAAACGATATACTATCATACCATTTACGTAGTTTCTGTCTGCATCGAACAATTCTTTTCTTCTTTTTTACATTCACCTATATTGAGAATCATTATTGATTATAGTAGTTATTTGCAATTTCCACAAGATAAATATTTGTCCACTTCTTAACGGACAGTAAAAATCTGCCTGCAAGCTTTATGCGATTTTGAAGATAGTTGGTAAAAGTTCAACTGTCCGTATAGCTCCGACTGCTTCTACTATCATCAGTGAAAACATAACTTACGAATGGAAGTTTCAGTTTATATATTCGACATAAATCAAGCGAAATACCTTACAAAATAGGAGTATGGTCTGATTGTTTAATTATTCAATAAAATGGATAAAAAGTTATTTAGTAAATATTCATTATTTTTGCATTATTCTATCAACTTCTATTTTTATCCACACTCCTTTTTAGTATAATAATAGAAAGAGATAATTTTCTATTACTTATATGAATTTCCTTTAGCCTATTTTGGTATATAAACTGCGACTAATATGTCTTAACATCCATTCTATCGTTTATTAAAGGAGTGTGTTTTTTTGGATTATCATTTATTGACCTTTGTGACAGTTGCTGAAAAACTTAATTTTACTAGGGCAGCAGAAAGCTTACATATTACTCAATCTGCAGTAACGCTTTCCATTAAAGCACTTGAAAAAAAGTATAATGTTACCTTTTTAGACCGAACGAATAAATATGTAAGACTAACAAAAGCAGGCGAATTATTTTATTTTCATGCAAAGAAAATTTTATCTGAGTACAAAGAAGTGAATAATTTGATTGATCACCTCTCTAAAACGAAAAGCCGTCCACTTTCCATTGGCTCTAGCTTCACATTCGGAGAATATTTACTTCCGAAAGTAATTGCAGACTATATAAAAAAAGACAAGAAACATGATAATCCTATGATAAGTATAAGAAACTCGAATCGCATTATCGATCAATTGCTACATGGAGAAATTGATTTAGGAATCATTGATAGTCATTTGAAACATCATCCACATTTAAGCATAACACCATTTAAAGAAGATGAACTTGTCATTATCGTTAGTAAAAATCATCGTTTTGCCAGTCTTTCATCCATAGAATTAAAATATTTGTATGATGAGACTTGGATACTTAGAGAAGAAGGTTCAGGAACAAGAGAAGTAGTAAATCAGTTTTTTCAAAACCAAAACTTTGATCCACCGAGTGTTCGCTCATTTGGAAGCACACAAATTATTAAAGAGTCTGTGGAAGCTGATTTAGGGATATCGATTGTTTCTAAATATGCAGTCCAGAAAGAAATGTTTATGGATACCCTTAGTATATTACGTATTAAAAATGTCCCAATCATCAGATACTTTTCCTTTATCGTTCCTGAATTTTCCTTTAAACAGCATGCTGTTTCCCCTCTTATCACCGAGCTAACGAAGGAAAATAAGCTATATCAAAATCTTTCATATGGTGAATAATCTTTTAAAAGGGCTGAACTTTTCGAACAGCCCTTTTACGGATGAATTTCTTCCCTTCTATCTCTCGAAATCATTTCACTACTTATCAAACAGATTAGGCAAAAATCCTCCCTCCTTATTCTGAACCAGAATGAAGAAGAGAGGATTCCACCTTTTAAATAGCAGATAATGTGTTTCCTTTTTTACTTGCAGCAATCAGTTCCTTTATTTCCTCTAACTTGTTCTCTGAAAAAAGTTCCACGATTCTACTTCCAACGATTACACCATCACAATATTCTGTCATACTTGTAACATGCTCTGGAGAAGAAATGCCAAATCCTGCTAGGACTGGGATGGGACTTACTTCCTTAACCTTTAGTAAATGTGTACCTAAATGTTCTTGGAAGCTAGTTCTCGATCCCGTTATACCGTTTACCGTTACGGCATATAAGAAGCCATTTCCTTTTTTTGCAATGTTTTCAATTCGATCTAACGGACTTGTTAATGTCACTAATCGGATTATTTCAACATGATGCTTTGCAGCTAATTTTTCTATGATTACTTCTTCTTCTACCGGTAAATCAGGGACAATCAGTCCATTTATTGATGCTTTTTCACAGTCTTGGAAAAATGCCTCTACTCCGTATGCTAATATAGGATTTAAATAGGTCATCATCACAAGTGGAATAGTAGTTAACTCTCTAAAAGATTGAATCGATTCAAATACACCTTTAAGTGTTGTTCCTGCTTGAAGGGAACGGATGCCTGCGGCTTGAATAATCGGTCCATCTGCTACAGGGTCAGAGAAAGGAATGCCTAATTCAATGGCAGTTGCTCCTGCTTCTTCAAGAAAAAGCACTTTATCCTTCAACGTTTCAAGACCACCGTCTCCAGCCATTATATATGGAACAAACGCTTTATCTCCTTTTTCAAGCCCCTCATGAAAGGCTTCTCGAATTGTCTTCATTTTTATTCCCCCATTCTTTCCATCACTGTATTTACATCCTTATCTCCTCTACCAGACAAGCAAACAATAATCCCTTTTTCCTTATCCATCTTAGCAGCAAGTTTTACTGCATAGCTAATTGCATGAGCACTCTCTAATGCAGGAATAATCCCTTCCACTTTACAAAGAAGCTGCAGTGCTTCAAAAGCTTCATCATCGGTGATTGATTCATAGGTTGCACGTCCAATATCATGAAGATAGCTATGCTCAGGACCAATACCTGGATAATCTAAGCCTGCAGAAATTGAATGTGCTTCTTGAATTTGCCCATCATCATTTTGTAGCAAATACATATAAGAGCCATGTAATACACCTGGTTTCCCTTTTGATAAGGAAGCAGCATGCTTTTCCGTATCAAGACCATGCCCCGAAGCCTCTACTCCATATAAAGCAACACTTTCATCCTCGATAAACGGATAAAAAATACCCATTGCATTACTGCCGCCACCAATACAGGCAACAATCGCTTCTGGAAGATTTCCGACTTTTTCAACGTATTGTTTTTTTGCTTCTTTACCAATGACACTTTGAAAATCACGGACCATCATTGGAAATGGATGTGGTCCCATTACAGACCCTAAAATATAGTGAGTATCAACAACATTTGTTACCCAATAGCGTAAGGCTTCATTACAAGCATCCTTAAGTGTGGCACTTCCAGAAGTAACGCCAACTACTTTTGCTCCTAGTAATTCCATTCGGAATACATTCAGCTTTTGCCTTCTAATATCCTCTTCCCCCATAAAAATCGTACATTCTAAGTTTAATAGCGCACAGGCTGTTGCTGTGGCAACACCATGCTGTCCAGCTCCTGTTTCCGCTACAACTTTCTTTTTGCCCATTCTTTTTGCCAGTAATGCTTGGCCTAAGGAGTTATTAATTTTATGAGCTCCTGTATGATTCAAATCTTCTCTCTTTAAATAAATTTTTGCGCCACCAGCGTATTTTGTTAGATTTTCTGCAAAATAAAGGGGTGTTTCTCTTCCGACATAATCCTTAAGCAAATTATTTAATTCCTTATGAAAAGCTGGATCCTGCTGCGCTTTCTTATATTCTGTTTCAAGTTCTGTTACTGCCTGCATCAATGTCTCTGGTACGTATCTACCTCCATACAACCCGAAATGTCCTCTTTTATCTGGAAACGCATATGTTTCTGCCATGATAGCTCCCTCTTTTCTTAAATATGAACTGTTTTTCCAATTTGTAAAAAATTCTTGATTTTCACTAAATCTTTCTTTCCATCCGTTTCCACTCCACTGCTAACATCCACCATAAAAGGATTGGTTATTTGGATGGCTTCAGCTAAGTTTGATATATTTAATCCGCCAGCAAGGATAATTTGCTTTTGGCCGAAGTCATAATTTTTAATAATGCTCCAGTCAAATGCTATTCCATTTCCTCCATGATACTTTCCTCTCGGACTATCTAGTAGGGCATATTCACATGGAAAAGCAGTTACTTGTTGAAGATCTTCTTTGGATGATATACTAAATGCCTTAATTATTGGCAAAGAAAAGCTTGAAGCAAATTCTGGCGTTTCATCTCCATGAAGCTGAATTGTATTAATACCTGATAATTTCACAATTTTCTCTATATTCTCTTTAGTCTCATTGACAAATACGCCCACCTTCATTATATCTTTAGGGAGAGTATCAATAATTTCTTTCGCCTTTTCTGGATTTATTTTCCGTTTACTATTCGCAAATACAAAGCCTAATGCATCCGCTCCATATTGAACGGCACATGCTGCTGCATCTTTTGTTGTAATGCCACAAATTTTTACTTTCACTTTATCTCAAGCCCCCCAAAGATACTTTCATTTCTTTGATTTTGCTTTCAAGGTCTGTTGCTTTCATAAAGGTCTCCCCAACTAAAACAGCATTCGCTCCACTAGATGTAACCTTTAAAATATCCTCAAATGTGGCTATACCACTTTCGCTAACCATGTATCTGCCACTATTCTTAATTTTCCCAGCTAATTTTTCGGTTGTTTCCAGTGATACTTCAAATGTTTTTAAGTCTCTGTTATTCACACCAATTAACGGAGCATCTGTTTTTAAGGCTCTTTCCAATTCTTCTTCATTATGAACTTCAAGCAATACTTCCAGCCCTAATTTCGTTGCATACGTATATAATTCATGCAGCTTTTCGTCCTCTAATGCAGCTGCTATTAGTAATATGAGGTCTGCACCATATGCTTTAGCGAAATCGATTTGAATCTTATCAACAATAAAATCCTTGCATAGAATGGGCAAATTAACCGCTTCTCTCACTTTTGCCAAATCCTCGTATGATCCTTTAAAAAAGGGGGTATCTGTTAACACAGAGATAGCATCTGCACCATATAATTCATACATTTTAGCTTGTTCCTTTGGATCCTTCTCCACATTGATATCTCCCTTTGATGGAGAAGCCCGCTTAAACTCAGCAATTACGGATAATGCTTCTGCCTGCATTATTTTATTTAATAACGATCTTCTTTCCTTGCTTTGAACGACTGTCTTCAACTCTTCTTTTCTTTTATATAATTCTTCAATCGTTTCGCTTTTTTTTGCAATAATTTTATCCAAGATGGTTTCCACTTTATATCCCTGCCCCTTCGAATTCTTTGCTTGTCTCCACTAATTGATTTAATTTATGAAGTGCTGCTCCTGAATCAATACTTTCCTTCGCTGCATTTACTCCTTCGATAATACTGTCAGCTCTTCCTGCCGTATAAATACCGATGCCTGCATTTAAAAGTACCGTATCACGATAAGCACCCTTTTTCCCCTTTAAGACATTCCATAATATTGTGGCATTTTCCTTTGCGTCTCCTCCACGTATTTTTCCATTTGTATAATAAGGGAGGTTTACATCTTCTGGATTAAGGATCGTTTCCTCTATTTTTCCATTTTGCAAAATCACCAGTTGATTATCACCTTGTAAAGAGGCTTCATCCATTCCGCCTGCACCATTTAAAACAACAGCTCGCTTTCTGCCTAATTTTTTTAAACTTTCAGCAAAAGTTACAAGTAAATCACTTCTATATATTCCTAATACTTGCGTTTCAAGGGATATTGGGTTTGTTAATGGTCCAATTAAATTAAAAATCGTTGGAAGCTTTAATTCTCTTCGAACCTTCATAATTCTGCCCATTTTCGGTTGAACATGCTGAGCAAATAGAAATGTAATTCCTACTTCTTCTAATTGACGAATATTCTGTTCTGGAGTCACATTTAGTTTTATTCCTAGTTCTTCTAAGACATCTGCACTTCCTGTTTTACTAGAAATACTGCGATTTCCATGCTTAGCTACAGGTATTCCTGCTCCTGCTAAAACAAATGCTGAAGTGCTGCTTATATTAAAGCTTTGAGATCTGTCTCCACCAGTACCACAGTTATCAATACAGCCCATTATTGTTTCGGAAAAAGGGAGAGTCTGTTTTCGTACAGCATTTACGATACCGACTATTTCCTCTACTGTTTCTCCCTTCATTTTTAAGCTTGTAATAAAAGCCGCAATCTCTGTATCTGTTATTTCATCTGAAAAAAGGAGGCTTGCCGCATTTTCCATTTCAGCTTCCGTTAATGATTGATTCGCCATTAATTTTTCTACGTATTCTTTCATCTTTGAACTTCCTTTCCAGTTTCCATGATAAAATTTTTCAACAACTGTTTTCCGCAGTCAGTCCCTATTGACTCTGGATGAAACTGATAGCCATATAACGGATACTTCTTATGCTTTATCGCCATAATCTCGTTGTCGTCTGTTGAGTTAGCCAAGACTTCGAATTCCTCATTTAATGTATCCTTCTTAATAACAAGAGAGTGGTATCGCATCACTTCCGGGTCTTCTATATTTCGAAAAACGGAGTTATTTGTTACCTTTAATTTCGATGTTTTCCCGTGCATTACATTAGAGGCTTTTACTACTTCTGATCCAAATGCATATCCAATTGCCTGATGTCCAAGACAAATGCCAAGAATCGGAAACTCCTGATAAAGAGTTTGAATAAGCTCAATTAAAATGCCTGCATTTTCAGGTCTACCTGGTCCAGGTGAAAGAACAATCCGTTCTGGATTTAAGCGACGAATTGCCTCAATCGAAATTTCATCATTTCGAACAACCGTAATCTCTTCCCCTAATTCTCCTAAATACTGAAATAAGTTATACGTAAAAGAGTCATAATTATCGATTAATAAAATCATGCTGTTCCTCCAAGAATAATTTTAGTTTATGAATCGTTTCCTCATATTCCTTTACTGGAACAGAATCATGCACGATCCCTGCACCAGCCTGAATGTATGCCTTTTTGTCTTTAATAACCATTGTGCGAATTGCTAGGGCAAAGTCCATGTTTCCATTTTTTGAAAAATAGCCAACAGCCCCTGAATAGACTCCTCTTTTTGTTCCTTCTAATTCATTGATAATCTGCATAGCACGTATTTTAGGAGCTCCTGATACTGTCCCGGCAGGTAAACAAGAAACAAGTGCATCTACACATTTGAAATCTTTCTTTAATTCTCCGCTTACCTCTGAAACAAGATGCATAACATGCTTATACTTTTCTACTTTGATATACTTATCAACAGAGATACTACCAAAACCACTAACTTTTCCAACATCGTTTCTTGCTAAATCAACTAGCATTTTATGCTCTGCTAATTCCTTTTCATCTACCAACAGCTCTTGCTCTAGCTTTATATCTTCCTCCAACGTCGCTCCTCTTGGCCTCGTTCCAGCAATTGGATTTGTTATTACTTTTCCGTTAACTGCTTTAATTAAGCTTTCGGGTGAACTTCCAAGCACTGCATACTCCTCAAAATCGAAAAAATACATATATGGTGACTGATTTTTAATGCGAAGTTTTCGATAATAAGAAAAAGCAGATCCCTCTATTTCAGCAGTCATCCTTTGGGATGGAACTACTTGGAAGATATCCCCTTCCAAAATATAATCCTTTGCTTTGTTAACCTTCTCGATAAATTGCTCTTTCGAAATGCTTGCCTGAAATGGAGTTAGTTTCACTTCCGGTAAGTCCTCTTTATAAGGAGCAGTGACCTCTAGCTTTCTAATCTGCAGTCGAAATCTTAGCTCTTGTTCTGTTGTCGTTTCCTTTAATGGACTTGCAACCAAATAAACTTTTTGTTCTAAATGGTCAAAAATTACTAAATCTTCAAAAAACATAAGATGCACATCTGGTATTCCTATTTCATCCTTAGCGTCTGGACCGATATATTCATATTGCCTTATATTGTCATAGCCTACATAACCGAATGCTCCTGCATTTACTGGCAAGAAATGAGGAAGTTCTGCTTGATTTTCTGGCAAGAATTCTTTTACCAAATCAAGTGCCCTTTCTTTTCTTATTTCTCGTTTATCTCCATCAAGAATCATTGTTTCAAAACCACTTCCAATAAGCTCAAATGTTGGATTACATCCTATGATGGAATATCGTCCTGAATCTTCATGTTTTAGAGAGCTTTCGAGCAGGAATTTCTTTTTTCCAGATAGTCTTTGATAAATCCCTATAGGCGTTAATGTATCTCCTTGAATTTCATCTATTAATAAAATATTGGTTTTCATCATTAAATCCTCCTTGTTTGACGCTTTTTATTAAAACATTGAATATTAGCCAACAAAAAAAGTCCCCTATCTGCATGATTCTTTTGCAGATAGAGGACGATTAATTAACCGCGGTACCACCTCAGGTTAGAGTGATTATTCACTCTCACTTTTCGAGTACAATTTATACTCTATCCCGATAACGGAGGATACCGTTGAACCCTACTATATTTTCAGATTCACACTCAGAAGTCCATTCAGTATAAGGAATGTATCGGTTCACACCAGCCACCGACTCTCTTTAACATCGTGTTTATACTTACTACTCTTCTTCATTGCTTTAGCAGTATTAGTTATTTTTTTATAAAACAAAAAGGGCCTCTCTCCTATAAAAAGGACGAGAGACCCGTGGTGCCACCTTCATTAGCTTAATAATTTAAGCTCACTTTAAGAAATCCGTCGAAATACAACTAAATTTCTGTCTCTTGTAACGATGAGACGTTCGCTAAAGCCTACTACAAAAAATTGGTTCGGTTTAGAAGCTCAGAAGTCCATTCTCTTTATCGTCCACACTGGTTTGCACCAACCACCAGCTCTCTGAGGTTTTCAATAAAGGTACTACTCTTCTTCATTGCAGTTCGATATGTTACTTATATGATATGGAACTATATAATAAAAGTCAACTATTTTCCACTAAAAATTTTAATTGATTTTTTCAAGCGCTTTTTTATAGCGGTTTTTCCAATCCTCTGCTAATTGTTCGATTTGTAATATCGTTAACATCGCATCTTTATTTTTACGATCTAGAAGCATCACTTTCGTTGCATCCCAAACGGAGACTTTATCTTGGGGACGTTCTATTAATTGAAAGCTTGAATTCGCATTTACCATTCCTTCTTCGATAACTTTTAGAAAATAGCCCGTATAACAAGTTTCCACTATTCTGCTTAAAAATGTGTCCACTTCATTATATTTTGAAATAGTAGAACAAGGAACCCTTCCTTGGGTTACTTGTACAATCGCTTTCCCTAAAGAAAAGATATCGCCAATATATGTATTATGTTCCGTAAATTCTGTTCCACAAATATTTTCTCCAAAAGCAGGTGGATTAAGCTTTATTTTAAATTCCTCTTCCCACTTTTTATAATGTTCAAAAGGATAATAGCATACCGCTCTTTCTTTCCCACCATGAAAAGCCTTATTCGCAACACCATCGCCAACAAAGCCATCAACTGTTAATAACACTTCTTCCACTTTCTCTTTTCCAATTGCCGAATGAACCATTTTATCTTTCCATGTAAATGCTTTTTCTTTACCAATGCTTAAAGCAATAACTTCCCCCACTTTTACACACCACCATCATTTTTATTTCATCATATCATATTAGTTAAAGAAAAGAAGAAAGGAGTTGGCAAAAGATTGAGTCAAGTTTTTGTGGGAGTTTTTTTTAGCTCCCTTTTTATAAAGTAAAACTTCTAATTTTGTATCCGTTTTCTAAATGTTTTCTTTCATCAAAATTTCGTCTTTTTCTTTTTTAAAAACCT
>NZ_CATNHG010000034.1:0-1233 GCF_950097965.1 Bacillus sp. T2.9-1 | reverse complement strand
AGCTTATCTTCTAATAAACGTATTTCCTTAAGATTTTCAAATATATTATCTATTGATATCACCTCTATATTTAAATGAAAAGGTAACAGATATTTTTGAATTCAAACTCTTTGAGCTGCCTTTTTAGTATTACCGTTTTTTAGTAATGAATTTCCATCGTAAATAAGAAAAAAACCATATTGAAAGTTCTTCTAACAAGGGTTTTCGACTCTTTTCAAATCAATCAGAAATATTTTAAAAACAATGAAATTTTTTAAATCTAGATTTAACATAGAACAATAAAAACAGGATACATCAACTCATAATAATGGAGAGAGCAGGCGAGAACCCTGTTCAACAATGCGCTCGGTCAGGGATCGTTGCAACAAGTCTTCAATTCTTAATGGTACAGAATCAGCAAGATCACGCTCGAATTGATGTGTAAGTTCCATCGCCACATCAGTACTGTACAAGACTTGACACACCTCATAATTCAGGCGAAAACTTCTCATATCATAGTTTGCTGAGCCTACGGCAGCAATCTCCTCATCGATGGTCAACACCTTCGCATGTATCATTCCTTTGTCGTACTGGTAGATTTGAACTCCAGCTTCTATAAGTTCTCCGTAATAAGTACGGCTTGCAAGACCCACGATTTTTTGATTATTGTGGCGAGGAACCAGCAATCTTACACGGACACCACGAGTTACTGCTGTCTTTAATGCCATGATAATATCCGTTTCTGGTACAAAATAGGGAGTTGTTATATCAATAGTCTTGGTCGCCTGTGTTATACATATAAAGTAAGCTTGACGAATAACTGGGGTAGGAATTCCAGGGTTTCCTTCCAACGTATGGATGTACGCTTTTTGCAATTCTCCTGTCTTTGTTTGGGTATTGTCTGTTTTACCTTCTATAGGCCATAACTCAGATCCTAATTCGGCAGGCCATCTTGAAAGATCTATGCTGCCGGTTGGATTGATTTCCTTTGATTTATATTTTGGGATTTTAGTGGCCTTTTTCGTTGCCTCAGATTTTGTTTTTGACTTTATCCGTTCTGGTACAGCGATATTCCAATGAACGTCGAAGATAGTCTGCAAGTCGCCTGTTGCTTCCCCTATAATTTGCAAATGAGTGTCCCTCCAAAATCCTACGTCTGGCTTTAATCCTGTATATTCATACCCAACGTTCATACCGCCAGTAAAGGATTCCTTTCTGTCAATCGTCACAATCTTACAATGATCCCGATAATTC
>NZ_CATNHG010000033.1:0-1170 GCF_950097965.1 Bacillus sp. T2.9-1 | reverse complement strand
TCTCCAATAAAGAGTTGATTAGCTCATTGCTAAACTCTAGCTTTTTATTACTTGTTGTCATTCTATAACATTCGTTATAAAACGATTATTGTTGACGTTTGTTTGTTCAGTTTTCAAAGAGCAATTTGTTTGTTGCTATTAGAAGCAACTTTTATATAATAACAGTTATTATAAACACTGTCAATATACTTTTTTATTTTTTGGTGGAGCCTAGCGGGATCGAACCGCTGACCTCCTGCGTGCAAGGCAGGCGCTCTCCCAGCTGAGCTAAGGCCCCAAATAATAATAATGGTCGGGAAGACAGGATTCGAACCTGCGACCCCTTGGTCCCAAACCAAGTGCTCTACCAAGCTGAGCTACTTCCCGAAATATAATGGCGCGCCCGAAAGGAGTCGAACCCATAACCTTCTGATCCGTAGTCAGACGCTCTATCCAATTGAGCTACGGGCGCATTAATTAAAAAACAATGGTGCCGAGGACCGGAATCGAACCGGTACGGTAGTCACCTACCGCAGGATTTTAAGTCCTGTGCGTCTGCCAGTTCCGCCACCCCGGCATTGTTTCTTATGGAGCGGAAGACGGGATTCGAACCCGCGACCCCCACCTTGGCAAGGTGATGTTCTACCACTGAACTACTTCCGCATATATTTAATTGGTGCGGGTGAAGGGAGTCGAACCCCCACGCCTTGCGGCGCTAGATCCTAAGTCTAGTGCGTCTGCCAATTCCGCCACACCCGCAGACAAAAATAAGATGAGCCATGGAGGATTCGAACCTCCGACCCTCTGATTAAAAGTCAGATGCTCTACCAACTGAGCTAATGGCTCATAAAATGGTGCCGGCTAGAGGACTTGAACCCCCAACCTACTGATTACAAGTCAGTTGCTCTACCAATTGAGCTAAACCGGCATATTATAGTTTGTCCAATATAATGGTGGAGGATGACGGGATCGAACCGCCGACCCTCTGCTTGTAAGGCAGATGCTCTCCCAGCTGAGCTAACCCTCCATATATAGCGCCTGGCGACGTCCTACTCTCACAGGGGGAGAACCCCCAACTACCATCGGCGCTGAGAAGCTTAACTTCCGTGTTCGGTATGGGAACGGGTGTGACCTTCTCGCTATCGCCACCAGACTATTGATTTTTGAGAGTTATTCCCTCAAAACTAGATT
>NZ_CATNHG010000032.1:0-2517 GCF_950097965.1 Bacillus sp. T2.9-1 | reverse complement strand
TCCTGTAAATCCTCTAACATTTTTTGAAGTTGTTCACGATCTTTTGTGGCTCCTGAAATTTTTTCTTCATAAATAATATCCATTCCAATTTCGTTCAATTGCCGAAATTGCCTTGAAGGATTTTGGCTAGTCGAACTGACGCGTACATAACCGATTTTCTGCAAAATTTCACCTCGTTTTTGAGACAAGTCTTATGAGACACTCTTAACTATGATTGTCACTTTAAGAGTTATTTTGCACCTATTTTAAGTGCTATTTTGCACTATAAGTAAATATAAAAAGCCCAATTTCTTAACATTAAAATTTAGAAATTGGACCTTTATCATTACTTCGGAATAGCACCCAATGGTACAATCGGGTGAAAGTTTTTTTACATTTACTTTATTCCGATTACTAGGCTATCCCGTGCGGCTTCAACAACTTCTGTTGTTATCGTTTCAAGCTTATTAATTTCAAGTATTCTTTCAATCTGGGTGAACAGTCTTTGTATGAGCCTAAAATTTCCACCAGTAATCTTTATTATACTGGTTATTGCTTCATAATCAGAAAAATCCTCAAGCTTTACAGAGAGCCCTAATTCTTCCCATTTATACTCCAAGATATGATGAGTTTCATCCTTACTTAGTTTATCAAACTCATGAGCAAACCCAATTCTAGAGTAGAGTTGGGGATATCGAGCTAATCGCTTCTCAATGCCAGGCATTCCAATTAATATCATCGCTATATTATTTCGATCATAGATATCCCTAAGTTGTTCTAAATTTTGCACTTTTAGTCGATCTATTTCATCAACAATAATCAAGTCGATATCTTCAAAAGCATTGGTGGAGTAATTTTCTTCTTCTCCTTTAGTAAGTACCTTATACATAGTTCTAACCATATTCATTCTAATTCCAATAGAACGGATCTGATCAGTCATTTTAGTCGCTCGTACTGCTGGAGCTGTATAAAAAATTGTTCTAGCTTCGAGTATCTTTTCATTTGCGCTTAGGCCAATTTCGTTTGCTTTTTTATAAGCTATTTGCTTTTCAATGGAATCCCAATTTGAATAATATCTTGATGACAATGTTTTTCCGACACCTGGTAATCCATAACAAATACCAATATATTTCACTAGTGTTGCATAAATAGTGTCATAATTTTCAGTTTACTCACCTTCCCTGTTTAGAGGCAAAAAAGTAAATACCCAATCAAAGGTGGCCCCATCCATTTGGAAATTTATTTACAATTAGACTTTTGCAACGACGACAATTTGCATATTTAAGGGATGGCTTTTCCTTCAATCTTTCGAAGCCAAACATTCGCTGGTTTCCACAATGCAGCCCTTAGATAACGGCTAATCTGTAAGGTTTTTCGCTTGCTTCTGGTCTCGATTTGTACGAGAACATGTAGGCAAAAAACAATTAGTGCGATAAATACTTGATTTTGAATCGCCCATTCGCTTTGACCGTAGAACTTTTTGATGCTGAGATGTTGTTTGATCCATTTAAAAAACAGCTCAATTGCCCACCGTGATTTATACATTTCTGAAATTTCTTCGGCGCTTAAATCAAAACGATTTGTAATTAAATGAAGTTCATTTCCTTTTGAGTCAATTACTTTTAGAAGCCGAAAGTAATTTTCAGCACGGTTTTGAGTCGTACCTATCAACACCATTTGGTCTGATAAAACAGCTGTATCCTTGGGTAGCTTAAAATCGTAAACGTTCCGTATGACTGCATTTTTGCGTAGCCGTGAAAGAAAGAAGTAGCCATCATCAGTCATGCGATCAAAGCGCTCGTAGTCTAGATAACCACGGTCAAACACATACATGCATTCCTTGTCATCCACCATGATTTCAAGCTGACCACGGTCATGTTCTTTTGCCGTTGTCATAACGACCTTTTCAGGATAGGATATACCCTTTTCCATAAACACAAGGCGCAAATGTAACTTTACACCTGCTTTTGTTTTGCGGAATTTAGCCCATTTATGATTGGTCAAATTAAGTGGCAATGTGCTTGAATCAATGATTTTTAACGGCATCACGAGTTTCGTGTAATGCGTTTTGGCATGAATTTGTGACACTAAATCAAGGAAAAGCCTTTGAAATAGGTCAGGGTTTATGCCGTTTAACCGCCGTGACAACTGAGAAATACTAATAGAATCAAGGTCTATCCCTTTTTGAAGCTGGTTATCGAAAAGACAATCACCCAGCGCATGCAGACTTTCAATTTCTTGTAGCTGCGCAAAAAGTAGTAATTTTAGAAATGACTCTGTCGTTAATTTTTTCGTATAGTAATCTAATTTCATCGTTTTCACGTTTTCTTCAAATAATTGAAGATTTATAGGTGAAAACCATTGTCCAAATGAAGTTTTTCGTGTAATCTTGTCCATGTGTTGGTCCTTTTTTAGTGGATTTGGACGGGTTACCACCTGACTAATCCATTATAAAGGACTTTTTCTTTGCACAAAATAATAATATTGAACATTTTGAGTATTTTTAATAGTGAATTTAAATTAATGCAACACTAGTGA
>NZ_CATNHG010000031.1:0-1407 GCF_950097965.1 Bacillus sp. T2.9-1 | reverse complement strand
TCACTAGTGTCGCATTAAAATAATTCAACATAGCTAAATAAATTAAATTTTCCGCAAATAAACTTTTCTATAAAAAAAGCCTTTATAATGGGTTGGTGGTAGTAACCTATCCAAATCCAAAATAAAGGACTAACGCATGGATAAGTTTACACGAAAAACATCATTTGAACAATGGCTTTCACCTATTTCCAACAATTTGTTGGAGGAACAAGTGAAAAACTATCATTTAAATTACTATACGAAGAAGCTGCATATGACTTCCTTTTTGAAATTACTACTATATGCACAACTCCATGAAACGGAGAGTTTGCGTGCATTAAGTGATTGCGTGTTTTCAGAAGAATTACAAAACGCCACTCAACTTGATTCCATTAGTTTCTCTCAACTGGGTAGACGATTAAATCTGGTTCCAACGGAGTTTTTCCAAACTATTTTTCTTGATTTAGTCAAGCAAATTCATCGGAAGACTGATTTTCAAGCGAGACGAAAAACGACAACACCTCTTAAAATTATTGATTCCAGTACATTACCATTAAACTTGAACAACCATAAGTGGGCAAAATTTCGAAAAACCAAATCTGGTGTGAAGCTCCATCTACGCCTCGTATTTATGGAAAAAGGTCATTCCTATCCAGATCAATCCGTGCTTACAAATGCCAACGAACATGACCGAGGCCAGCTTGAGATCCTGGTCGATGACAAAGAATGCATGTATGTGTTTGATCGTGGATACTTGGACTATGAACGATTCGATCGCATGACAGATGAAGGCTATTTCTTCGTCTCTCGACTGCGTAAAAATGCGGTTGTACGTAGCCTTGAAACACTCTCGTTACTAGAAGATTCTTCTGTGTTATCGGATGAGATGGTCGTCATTGGAACCACACAAAATCGATCGGAGAATGTTTTCCGTTTGATCAAAGTATGGGATACAAAAGGAAATGAGCTACACTTGTTAACGAATCGTTTTGATTTAAGTGCGGATGAAATCGCTGAACTTTACAAATCACGGTGGGCCATTGAACTGTTTTTCAAATGGATGAAACAGCATTTGAATATCAAAAAATTCTTTGGACAGAGTGAACAAGCTGTGCACAACCAAGTGTATATAGCGATGATCGTCTATTGCTTGAATGTACTGGCTCAACGGAACACGAAAAGTAAGCGATCGTACTTACAAATTAGTCGTTATTTGAAAGCAGCTTTATGGAAACCGGAACACATTTGGTTGAGAAAAATAGGGGGAAACACTGTCCCATAAGCCAATCACTGTCTCTATCACACTCGCCACAAGGTATAGTAAAAAAATGGATGTTTACTACCTATGTTTAATCATCTTTCTTTTTACTCAAAAGTAAGGATAATTAATAACGGAAAATTCCGTCAATTTTTATGCGACGCTAGTGA
>NZ_CATNHG010000030.1:0-1443 GCF_950097965.1 Bacillus sp. T2.9-1 | reverse complement strand
TCGCCCTTGATAACCTGAATTCAAACCATTGGTGTGTTTGTCAAGAGCGATTGCGAGCCTCTCCACTTCAAAAAGGAAAGAAGAAAAAGACTTCAGGTTACTTTTTCATAGAAGTTTTGACACTACCATCTTTCAACCTAGTGTTCTTGATATAATTATTGGTGAAAAAGTATCTGAGGGTACCGAACAGACTACTACTACCTTAGTTTCGGTATCAAAACTGACTGAAGACCATCCAAAAAAAGTCGTAGTGAATGCCTTTATCAGAAGAGGTGCAACAATTAGACATCACAAAAATATGCCGACTAGGACAGGTTGGACTGCCATAACTCCCCTTTCCTTTAATCCAAATGTTGAAAAATAACAAATAATAAGGGGGAGAAAGAAATTGAATCTAGAGGTTCTACTTAATACCTATGAAAGGAAGGCAAGATATCTATCTGCATTATTGACGGTCGCACCAATTATCATTTGGTTGTATTTTTGGTTCCCTGAAATCCGGTCACTCGAAGGAACTATTATTAGTCTAATTGTTGGTTTAGGCATATCAATTCCACTTTCTATACTTGCAAGAACTTCAGGAAAAAAAGTACAAGATAAACTATCTATTAATGTGGGGGGCTCTTCCTGCTACTATAATTTTAAGGAATAACGATAAAACATTAAATAAAGAAACAAAAAATCGTTATCACCAAAAATTAAGGTTACTAACAAACGTGGATATCCCAACAAAAGAAAGAGAACTAGAAGACCCCTTAGAGGCAATCCAGAAATTTAATTCTTGTATTGATTACCTAAGACAAAGAACAAGAGACAAGGCTAAATATTCTTTAATTTTTAATGAAAATGTTTCTTATGGACAGGCTAGAAATTTACTTGGTTTAAAAACTTTCGGATTAACAATATGTTCAATATTAATAGCAATACAATTATTTTCAATCTATAAAAACTATGGTGTTGGACTTAATATTTCTGCTGTTCCTATTTTTGAAATTATATCAGTCATTATAACTGTATTGTTTTTATCGTTTTGGATATTCTTTGTTAGTGCAAAACAAGTTTATAATGCTGGAGTAAATTATAGCAAAGCATTACTAGAGTCGTCTGAGCATATTGAATAACTCTGAAGAAATATATAAGAGGGATTGTATCTGATTGTTATTCCCTCTTTTGAAATTAAACTTTGAATTATTTCATTAATTTTATTGCAATTTTTCTAACCACTCTTTATCAAGCACTACTTCCACTCTCTGCTTTACCACTATTTGTGATACGGTTCATCGTAACGTTACGAGGGACAAACATTTAAATGTAATTAACTCAACTTTCGCAGAGTGATATCGGCAAATAAGCCTTGATATAATTAGGAAGGCCAGCGATCCACTGTTCAAGTTGACTTTGAATTATTTTTTTGATTTTCTTATTCGTTTGTTTAAGTGCATC
>NZ_CATNHG010000029.1:0-1453 GCF_950097965.1 Bacillus sp. T2.9-1 | reverse complement strand
CATAGTTAAGAGTGTCTCATAAGACTTGTCTCAAAAACGAGGTGAAATTTTGCAGAAAATCGGTTATGTACGCGTCAGTTCGACTAGCCAAAATCCTTCAAGGCAATTTCGGCAATTGAACGAAATTGGAATGGATATTATTTATGAAGAAAAAATTTCAGGAGCCACAAAAGATCGTGAACAACTTCAAAAAATGTTAGAGGATTTACAGGAAGGTGACATTATTTATGTTACAGATTTAACTCGGATCACTCGAAGTACGCAAGATTTATTTGAATTGATTGATTTAATACGAAATAAAAAGGCAAGCTTAAAATCACTTAAGGATACATGGCTAGATTTATCAGAAGATAATCCATATAGCCAATTCTTAATTACGGTAATGGCTGGTGTTAACCAATTAGAGCGAGACCTTATTCGTATGCGTCAGCGTGAAGGAATTGAGCTCGCAAAGAAAGAAGGGAAGTTTAAAGGACGGTTAAAGAAATATCATAAAAATCACGCAGGAATGAATTATGCAGTAAAGCTATATAAAGAAGGAAATATGACTGTAAATCAAATTTGTGAAATTACAAATGTATCTAGAGCTTCTTTATATAGAAAGCTAGCGGAAGGAAAAAAATAAGCATTCATTACTTATATTAAAAATTTCCGGGGATTGTGAAACAACGTACCTAACCAAGCAGGCTATTTCTATAAGGAAGTATCAATATTTGTTTATCTAACTAGGCACGATCATCAAAGGGTTCCGAGTACATTTTAACGGAGATATACCCTAAACTGAGATTTAAAGCAAGGCTGTATTTTTCGAGAACACTTTATAAAAAACAACCTTAGTCAATCACAAAGGAAGGTTGTTTTTATAAAGTCATGGTCTAATTAAAACAATTGCTGTCCCAAGAGCATACTTGAGACTGAAAAGGCACCAGCAGGTGGTAAAACACTAGTATATATGGGAGGTCCCAAACGGGTTGTAAAGGTTGTAGCAATCCAATTTCCATATTCACCAGCCAGCAAAGAGGGAGGTTTCGTTATAAACCGTCCACTTAAAACGAAATGCAGAATGCTTATAGCGGTCTCATCAAATATTGTCAAGTTGCCAAAAAAGGAGGCATATGGTGAATCGAAACTTATTTGTTTAGCGCTTTCGTCCCAATACCCATTAATCGGAATAGGTATACCACGAAAATTAACTGTACCTACTACTTTGTTGTCTACAATGGAATCAATGGTAAGTATACCTCTAATAATGGATCTCCCCGCAATAGAAGCATCAATCCCCCATACGGATGGAAAGGGGATACTAACTTTGGCTGTCTTTGGAATTTTCAAAATTAACCTCTCCTTGATTATTTTATGTATGGATTGAGTTGTATTTAATCATAATCCTGTAGTAATGATACAGTATATGCACAGAGAATCACTTAGGTGTTTTGTTAAGAAAGAAGCATCA
>NZ_CATNHG010000028.1:0-1460 GCF_950097965.1 Bacillus sp. T2.9-1 | reverse complement strand
GAGAGTATAAAATATTTTGTGTAAATGAAAATTTCCATGTAAAAAGGAAGACCTTCTCTTGGTAGAATTAAGTCACCACAACCAATCCTAGAAAAGAGGTCTTCCCTATGAATCAGTTTACAACAGAAATTATCGATGCACTAGTAAAAAAACAAGATATTACCGAGGTTTTTCGTTCGCACTTGGAAATGGCGATCAACTCGCTACTTGTGACAGAGTTAACGGAATTTCTAGATTATGAAAAATATGACCGTATTGGCTTTAATTCAGGCAACTCACGCAATGGGTCTTATTCGCGTACGCTTCACACAGAGTACGGCGATTTAGCCATTCAAATTCCACGTGATCGCAATGGTGAGTTCAAACAACAGACCGTGGCTCCGTATAAGCGTTCGAATGATACGCTTGAAGATACGGTGATTCACCTGTTTAAAAAAGGCATTACGATGGCTGAAATTGCCCAGTTAATCGAAAAAATGTACGGCCATCACTATACGCCTCAAACGATTTCGAATATGACAAAAGCGGTTTCAGAAACAGTCGATGCATTTAACAACCGTTCGTTGCATAATCGTTACGTATGCGTGTATTTAGATGCGACGTATATTGCCGTGCGTCGTGATACGGTGTCCAAAGAAGCTGTCTATATCGCTGTTGGTATTCGCGAAGACGGCTCTAAAGAGGTACTCGCTTATACGATTGCCCCAACAGAGTCTGCTTACAACTGGCAAGAGCTACTAGAAGAGCTGAAAGACCGTGGTGTAGAAGACGTCTTATTATTCGTATCAGACGGCTTAAAAGGCATGGCAGACGCTGTTTTCACTGTGTTTCCAAAAGCAAAATATCAAGTCTGTTTAGTTCATGTCGGTCGCAATATTATGCATAAAGTACGCGTAGAGGATCGCAAGGAAGTCTGCGAAGATTTTAAAATGATTCACCAGGCAAAGGACGCCGAAGCAGCTGAGCTAGCACTTGGGCAGTTCTGCGAGAAATGGAGCAAATCGTACAAAAAAGTTACACAAGGCTTACTAAATAACCCGTATTTACTGACGTTTTATCAGTTTCCAAAAGCAATTTGGCGAAGCATCTACTCGACCAATTTAATTGAGTCGTTCAATAAGCAAATCAAAAAATATACAAAGCGCAAGGAACAGTTTCCGAACGAAGAATCACTGGAACGTTTTTTAGTGACGCAGTTCGAGGACTACAATCAACGTTTCGCCTCACGCTGTCACATCGGCTTCAATCAGGCACGTGCAGAGTTGGAAGAGATGTTTGAGCAGCTACATGAACCGACAAACTAACCGGGACGTGCCAGCGCGAAATTTGGGTGTCTAGGAAAGGGCTAGCCCTTTCCTAGACACCCAAATCAACACTTCGAACAAATCTATTTGAATACGAAGGTGATCATCTACCTTGAGAAGTTGAAAAGTCATTTACACAAAAATATTGACAGTACC
>NZ_CATNHG010000027.1:0-1615 GCF_950097965.1 Bacillus sp. T2.9-1 | reverse complement strand
CTTTTTTGTTAAATGTTAATTCACTTGATAAATGAAAAAAGAATCCATTTCTGATAAGGTTAAAACAACGACGAAATAACCACAGAAAGGATTCTTATAATGGCTACTTTACCGCAAATTACCCTTGATTTCAATCGCAAAATTAAATTGTCAAATGATGGAGGGGATCTGTCCTCCGATACTGGTGAATTTCTTTTTAGGGAATTCGATGAGAAAATTGGATTTTCAAAAACACTAGAAAACCATTTGAGGTTAAACGATTCTAGGGCCTATTACCTCCATTCAAACGAGAACTTATTACGTCAAAAGATTTATCAAATGATTGCGGGCTATTCCGAGGATGATGCAGCTGATCATTTAACGAAAGATCCAGTTTTCACCCAAATCATAGGAACGCCAGCGCTCGCTTCACAACCGAGTTTATCTCGTTTTTACACACGTTTTGATAAAGAGTCTATTGATCATTTAAATCAAGCAAACCAAGAATTACTTGATAAAATCCATTCATTTCGGGGGTCCGAAGCTTTATTTATCGATTTGGATTCAACCCATTCTGATACTTATGGAAATCAAGAGGATTCTTCCTACAATACGCATTATGGAACAATGGGTTTTCATCCATTGGTTGCTTTTGATGGTGCTACAGGTGACTTTCTTAAAGCGAAGCTTCGTCCCGGAAATGTATATACTTCAAATGGTATTGTTGAGTTTATTCAGCCATTAATTGAACACTACAACCAAAAGTTCCCTGAAACGAATTTATTCCTTCGTGGAGACAGTGGGTTTGCCGTCCCCGACTTGTACGAATTGTGTGAAAAGGAATCCGTTTTATATGTGATCCGATTAAAATCTAACCTACAATTACAAAGTCTTGCTAAAGAATACCATCCTTCTTCTGCACCACGAGATGTTTCAGAAACAGAGCGCTATTTTGAAGAAGCCACTTATCAAGCCAAGTCATGGTCGAAACCAAGAAAAGTGATTATCCAATCGGTACGACCAGCTGGTGAATTACTTTTTGCCCATTCCTTTTTTGTTACAAATTTTGAAATAGCTTCTCCAAAAGACATCGTACGAGCTTATCAAAAAAGAGGAACGATGGAGAACTATATCAAGGAATCAAAGAATGGCTTTTATTTGGATCACATGAATAGTCATTCTTTTCAAGTCAACACGGTAAAAATGATGCTAAGCCTGCTTGCTTATAATTTAACGAATTGGTTACGAACCATTTGCTTTCCACAAGGTCAAAAGATGATGCAAATTGATACCATACGTACAAGGCTTATTAAAGTTGCCAGTAAACTAGTGAAATCAGGTAGATCTTATTACTTTAAATTGTCATCAAGTTTTGTCTATCAGAAATTCTTTTGGAACGTATTGGGTCAAATACAAAAACTCCAGATTGAGTAGCTTAACTTGGTTTTACCAACTGAAAAAAATTTAAATTTCAGTTAAGGGGAGAAGTCTGCCTAAAAATAGGACATTTCCAATGGGAAATAAATTAATTAGATTTTAAAGGTTAGAAAATGTTCAATCTTATAAAAAGATAGAAAACTCTCACCTGCATTTTAGAAAAACGTGCATCTTTTAAAGTGCTATGAATATTTCAGGT
>NZ_CATNHG010000026.1:0-2462 GCF_950097965.1 Bacillus sp. T2.9-1 | reverse complement strand
TTCCTCCTGGCTATTTATTTTCGGTTGGCGAACCAAAAATATTTTAGCACCTTGAGGAAGCTTTTTTAATACCACGCTGTAAGCTTTTTGGAACCCTAGGCATAGCCCAGGGTTTTCTTTTCTATAATAAAAAAACTGATAGCATATGCTATCAGTTTTTTATGACCCGTACGGGATTCGAACCCGTGTTACCGCCGTGAAAGGGCGGTGTCTTAACCGCTTGACCAACGGGCCAATAATGGCGGAGAAGGAGGGATTTGAACCCTCGCGCCGCTTACGCGACCTACACCCTTAGCAGGGGCGCCTCTTCAGCCTCTTGAGTACTTCCCCAAAAAAAATGGCTCCGCAGGTAGGACTCGAACCTACGACCGTTCGGTTAACAGCCGAATGCTCTACCACTGAGCTACTGCGGAATATTCATTTTATGGTGGGCCTAAATGGACTCGAACCATCGACCTCACGCTTATCAGGCGTGCGCTCTAACCAGCTGAGCTATAGGCCCTAAATATGGAGCGGGTGATGGGAATCGAACCCACGACATCAGCTTGGAAGGCTGAGGTTTTACCATTAAACTACACCCGCATATTAATTTTTTATAATGGGGCGACTAGTGGGAATCGAACCCACGAGTGTCGGAGCCACAATCCGATGCGTTCACCACTTCGCCATAGCCGCCATCGTTTTATACCTTCATTTTAGAAAAAACTAAATGGTGGCTCAGGACGGAATCGAACCGCCGACACAAGGATTTTCAGTCCTTTGCTCTACCGACTGAGCTACTGAGCCATCTTAAATGGCGGTCCGGACGGGACTCGAACCCGCGACCTCCTGCGTGACAGGCAGGCATTCTAACCAACTGAACTACCGGACCAGATTGCGGGGACAGGATTTGAACCTGCGACCTTCGGGTTATGAGCCCGACGAGCTACCAGACTGCTCCACCCCGCGACAATAATATAAGTAAATCAAATGGAGGAGGAAGGGGGATTCGAACCCCCGCGCGGTTTGACCCGCCTGTCGGTTTTCAAGACCGATCCCTTCAGCCGGACTTGGGTATTCCTCCTCAATGATATGGTGGACCTTGTAGGACTCGAACCTACGACCGGACGGTTATGAGCCGTCTGCTCTAACCAACTGAGCTAAAGGTCCAGATTTTTTATGGTAGCGGCAGAGGGGATCGAACCCCCGACCTCACGGGTATGAACCGTACGCTCTAGCCAGCTGAGCTACGCCGCCATCATATTAATAAATGTAAATATTGGTGGAGCCTAGCGGGATCGAACCGCTGACCTCCTGCGTGCAAGGCAGGCGCTCTCCCAGCTGAGCTAAGGCCCCATATGTTTCGCTGGTCGGGAAGACAGGATTCGAACCTGCGACCCCTTGGTCCCAAACCAAGTGCTCTACCAAGCTGAGCTACTTCCCGAAATATAATGGCGCGCCCGAAAGGAGTCGAACCCATAACCTTCTGATCCGTAGTCAGACGCTCTATCCAATTGAGCTACGGGCGCATTAATTTAAAAACAATGGTGCCGAGGACCGGAATCGAACCGGTACGGTAGTCACCTACCGCAGGATTTTAAGTCCTGTGCGTCTGCCAGTTCCGCCACCCCGGCATTGTTTTTGGAGCGGAAGACGGGATTCGAACCCGCGACCCCCACCTTGGCAAGGTGGTGTTCTACCACTGAACTACTTCCGCATAATATTTAATTAATTGGTGCGGGTGAAGGGAGTCGAACCCCCACGCCTTGCGGCGCTAGATCCTAAGTCTAGTGCGTCTGCCAATTCCGCCACACCCGCTTAATAAAACCAATATTTACTATATGGTGAGCCATGGAGGATTCGAACCTCCGACCCTCTGATTAAAAGTCAGATGCTCTACCGACTGAGCTAATGGCTCAAAAAAAGTGGTGCCGGCTAGAGGACTTGAACCCCCAACCTACTGATTACAAGTCAGTTGCTCTACCAATTGAGCTAAACCGGCGTGTATAGTCTGTCCATAATAATGGTGGAGGATGACGGGATCGAACCGCCGACCCTCTGCTTGTAAGGCAGATGCTCTCCCAGCTGAGCTAATCCTCCATATATAATGCCTGGCGACGTCCTACTCTCACAGGGGGAGAACCCCCAACTACCATCGGCGCTTTAGAAGCTTAACTTCCGTGTTCGGTATGGGAACGGGTGTGACCTTCTCGCTATCGCCACCAGACTTTTCTCAAGACATATTTTATTATACATGTTTTTGAGATTTTTTCAAGGATAATTTTAGAAAATTATTCCCTGAAAACTAGATTATGAAGTAAAGAAAGAAATGAGTAATCATTATTGTCCAGCTACAACGCCGATAAACAGGCGTTTCCGCTTTTCGTTTTAGTTAAGTCCTCGATCTATTAGTATCAGTCAGCTCCACATGTCGCCACGCTTCCACCTCTGACCTATCAACCTGATCATCTTTCAGGGATCTT
>NZ_CATNHG010000025.1:0-1663 GCF_950097965.1 Bacillus sp. T2.9-1 | reverse complement strand
CCTGAAATATTCATAGCTCATAAAATCAGCTAAATTCAAGGATAAAAAACTAAATTTTTATGAAACTTTTTATAAAAATGAACTGTTCAAAACTAATACTTGAATTTACTTTCTCAATGGGTCAATTTTGGGCAGACTTCACCCTTGACCGAAAAAAAACGATTTTTTCAGTTAGACCAACCTTAATGTTTGAGCTTACTCCATTTGAAGTTTTTGTATTTGACCCAATACGTTCCAAAAGAATTTCTGATAGACAAAGCTTGATGATAACTTAAAATAAAGGGATCTGCCTGATTTCACTAGTTTACTGGCTACTTTGATGATTCGAGTACGTATGGTATCAATTTGCATCGTCCTTGTTCCTTCTGGAAAGCAAAGAGTTCGTAACCAATTAGTTAAGTTATAAGCGAGAAGAGTCAACAACATCTTAACCTCGTTAACAAGGAAAGAATGGCTATTCATTCTATCAAAACCAAAACCATTTTTGGCTTCTTTAATGTAATTCTCCATCGTCCCTCTTTTTTGGTAAGCTCGGACGATATCTTTAGGAGAAGCTATTTCAAAATTGGTGACAAAAAAGGAATGGGTAAAGAACAATTCACCTGCAGGTCGAACGGATTGAATCACTACCTTTCTAGGTTTCGACCAAGATTTTGCTTGGTAAATGGTTTCTTCAAAATAGCGCTCTGTTTTTGAAATATCTTCAAGTACAGAAGCAGGATGGTACTCTTCCGCTAGACTCAGTAATTGTGCATTAGATTTTAAACGAATAATGTAATAAACCGATTCTACTTCACATAATTCGTACAAGGCAGGCACGGCAAATCCACTGTCCCCACGTAGGAATAAACTTGTTTCTGGGAATGTTTCGTTATAATGTTCAATCAAAGGCTGAATAAAATCGAGCACACCATTGGAAGTATAGACATTTCCGGGGCGAAGTTTTGCTTTCAAAAAGTCGCCTGTAGCACCATCAAAAGCAACTAAAGGATGAAATCCCATCGTTCCATAATGGGCATTGTAAGATGAAGATTCTTGGTCACCATACGTATCAGAATGGGTAGAATCTAAATCAATGAATATACCTTGCGCTTTTCTATGAGCATGAATCTTATCACATAATTCTTGATTCGCTTGATTTAAGTGATTAATCGATTCTTGATTAAATCGAGTGTAAAAACGAGATAGACTCGGTTGAGAAGCAAGTGCGGGTGTATCAATAACTTGTGTAAAAACAGGATCACTTGTTAATTGGTCAGCAGCATCGTCTTCAAAATACCCAGCAATGATTTGATAGATCTTTTGGCGTAACAAGTTTTCATTAGAATGAAAGTAATAAGCTCTTGGATCATCCAGTTTTAAATGGATTTCCAAAGTCTTTGAAAATCCAATTTTTTCATCAAACTCTCTAAAAAGAAATTCACCTGTATCGGAGGAAAGAGAGCCTCCATCATTTGACAATTTAATTTTGCGATTGAAATCAAGAGTTAATTGCGATAAAGTAGCCATATAAAGAATCCTTTCTGTGTGTTTTTGTGTGGTTACTTAAACTCTAACAGAAATGGATTCTTTTTTCATTTATTTGATGAATGACAATTCAGCTGTGCTACGTGATAAATAAGCATTCAATAGCTTGTCAATAAGTTTTTATGAATAATTCAGG